>URIT01000008.1 GCA_900547945.1 uncultured bacterium | reverse complement strand
GTACGCCCGCGCCGTCACGGGGCGGACGGCGGCGAGGTGGCGCGACCGGCTCTTCAGGCGCGTCGGGTAGGCGTTCGGACGCCATGCACAGGCCACGGTCGAGCGGGAGCGCGCCCCTCCCGCGTTCGGACGTCCCGCGCCGGGGGCGGCGCAGGGACAACGCGCACTGGGCCGTTGTTGCGCACAGGCCCTCGGTCGCGCAGGAGCGCGACCCTCCCACACCGCTGCTAGCGGGGAACCGGCGTGTTCAAATTGAAATCGAGGACGCGGACGGCGTCAGGGGCGAGCTCAAGCGTGGCGACGCCGTCTGCGAAGGAAACCTCGCCACCCTCGACATGCTCGGATGCGCGCGCGCCGACCTTCGCCGTCAACCGCACCTTCACCGTCGCGCGCGCGGAGTTGAACACCGTCACGTAGCGCGCACCGAACTGCTCCACGAAGACGCGGGCGTCGGTGGACGCGACGAGCGTGTTAACGGGACGCCAGCCCGCCTCGGAGAGCATCTTGCAAAGCGGCACGTATTTCTTGAAAAGCGGGCGGTCCCGGTTGTAGACCTCGGGGCGCGTGAAGTAGTGCCCCTCGGAGGCGTTGTGCGAGAAGCAGCCCGGGAAGAGACCATACGCGACGCAGTGGCGCATGAAGTTCTCCATGTCCGCATACGCGAACTTCTCGAAGTCCACGTTCTGCAGATAGCAATAGGGCTTGCCCATCGAAAGCGCGCGCTTGTAGAGGAGCGATCGGTGGGATTCGGGCCGCCACCGGCCCTCCTCGTCGATCCACTGCGTCTCGGTGCCGCCCACGTCCACGTAGGCCGGCAGCCACGGCCAGCGTCCCGGCACGCCGTTCGCCATCACGAAGCGACCGCGCGGCCACACACGCGCGGCCGTGCGGCGCACGTACTCGTACATCGAAAGCCCCTTGAAGAGCGCGGGGCGGTGGTCCTCGTCGGACGAGAAGACGAGCGGCGTGTCGCTCGCCGCGAACACGGCCCGGTTGAAGTCAAGCGTCGGCGTGAGGTAGCCCTCCGCCGAGTCGATGTACTCGCCGTCCTGTCCCACCGGAAAAGGCTTCGCGTAGAACTTCGCGAAGTCCGCCTCTGTGTTCTTCACCTTGTACTCGCAGACACCCGCGATGTCCGGCAGCGGCGAGAGCAGCCAGATCGCGCCCCGGCACCAGGGCGTATCCATCACCCGGCCCACGCGCGCGCCATCCTCGTCGCGCATGACCGACCCGCGCCAGGCCCGCGCGCGCGGGTCGCCCTTTGCGGCGAGGGATTCGACCTTGGCGAGGCAGTCCGCCATCGTGAAGCGGTTCGTGCCGTGCGCCTTGTCCATCGAGAGCCACCACGTGGTCGGCTCCGTGTAGCGGAACGTGAAGATGCCGTGTGCGTCGTCCCAGGCGGTCTCGTCGTTGCCCTCCTTGAACTTGAACCCGAAGTCCTGCCAGTTCTCGACGCTTTTGATGGCGCGGAACGGCATCCAGATGCCCTGCTCCGGCACGCGCGTCTTGAATGCGTCCGGCTCGCGCGCCGCGTAGGCCGCGAGCGCCCCGCGGAAGCCTCCCGTGAAGGTGAAGCGGCGGAACGCGAACGCGGCCGTGCGCTTCTCCGGCGCGAGGCCGAGGTCGAACGCGATGAAGAGGAGGCGCGTGCGCGGATGGACGGCCGTGCGGAAGTAGGCGGGGTGCGCCGTGTCGATGCCGAGCGCGAAGCCGCGCCCGCCCACCGAGACCGCGCCGAACGGCCAGCGGTTCAATCCGCCCGCACCACAGCCCATCGCCTGCGCATCGCTCCGCTGAGGCGCGTTGTCCGCAAGCGGCACCGCCGTGCGCGGGTCCTCCTCGAAGACAAGATCGCCCGCCGGCAGCGGCCAGGCGTAGACGAGCGTCAGGGCGCGGTCGCGTCCCGTCCTGTCCTCGACCGTCACCCGATAGGTGGCGCCGTCCGCCGCCGGCGTCTCGACGACCGAGAGGCGCACGCCCTTCGCCTCGCCGCCGACGGGGATGGGCGCGTAGCCGTCGTCCGCGCGCTGGACGTCGCGCACGAGGAAGCCCGCCTCGTGGCGGGGCAGGTCGCCGAGCGCCACCGGCTGCGCGTCGAAGAGCGCGAGGTCCGCCTGCTCGCGGATCCGCACGGCCGGGGCACGGAAGCGCACGCGCCCCGGCAGCCCCCGGTAGAGGCAGTAGACGCTCGCGCTGCGGACGGGCTTCGCGGGGATTACCGTCACCGTGCCCGCGCGCCAGCCCCGCTGCGGATCCGGCGCGAAGTCCGCCGTCTGCCCCCAGAGGTGGTCGCCGTCCATGTAGACCAGGTCCACGTAGAGCGAGAACGCCCGCGTGCGCGTGCCACCGGGACCCCGTTCGCACCGCGCCTCGGTCCGTACGGTAAACGGACGCGCCTCCGTCTGGTTGAGCGCGAGGGACCACACTGCGCCCGCGCGCCGCGCCGCGTCGTCGCCGTTGTCGACCACGATCTCGTCGCCGTCGCGCGTGAAACCCCTTTCATACGGGCGCGCCGCGTCGAGGCCCAGCACGCGGACGGTCTCCGCCGCGCCGGAAACGAGACTCGCGGCAAGCGCCGCGCACACCAGCAATCCCCTCGTGCCCATCATGTCCCGACCTTACTTGCCGCGTTCGAGAATCCGCACGTTGCGGAAGTACGGGCACGCGCCGCCGTGCTTGCCCTGCAGGCCGATCGCGCCCTTCGTGGGCAGTTCGGCCATCGGCTTCGAGAGCCAGGGCTGAATCGGCGTGCCGTCCGGGTTCACCTTCGCGCTCGTGTACTGCGCGAGATCGACGTCGACGGAGGGCTGGCCGTTCACGGCCACCTTCACGTGCTTGCCCTCGGCCCACACCGTCATGCGGTTCCACTCGCCCGCCGGCTTGACCGCGCTCTTCGCGGGGCCGACATGGCCGTAGAGGCCGCCGTTCTTCAGGCGCGGGGGATCGTTCCGCCACTTGGCGCCGTCGTCGTCGAGAAGCTGCACCTCGACCGAGTTCGGAATCCAGTTCTTGAGGTCGGAGCAGTAGATGATCACGCCCGAGTTCGCCTCGGGGTCGAGCTTGTACTCGAAATCGAGCACGAAGTTCTCATACGTACCCTTGAACCAGAGCGCGCTGTCCACGGTGGACGTGATGCCGTCCTTGCCGTCGCGCCGCCACGTGCCCGGCTTGAAGTCCGCCACCTGCTCCAGCGGACCGTCGCCGAGGAGGTTGCGCCACCCCTTTGCCGAGGTGTCCGGATGGATGCACGCCGACTGCGTCGCGCAACCCGCCATGCCCAACACCGCGCCCAACAGGGCACCCGCCATCATCGTCTTCTTCATTCGTCTCATCCCTTTCTTGGTTCCGTGATTTCGTTTGAAGACTACACGCACACGACGACTTCGGCCGCGCCCGCAACGGCCACCGCCGCCTCATCCGCAACGATGAGCCGGTCGCCCTTCTGCACGGCCACGCCGTTCACCGTCCCCGCGCCGCCCGTGACGACCGCCACGCACGCCGGACGCGCCAGGGGCAGACGTCCGCCGCCCGCCACGCGCCACATCGCGAACTTCTCCGTCAGTTCCGGACCGAGGATCCGCTCGACCACCCCGTTCCCCCCGGCGCATTCCCCCCGCCGCCTCACGTACTTCGCGCACAGGTCGTCGTAGGCGAATCCCTTGTATTCGTACACGTCGAACATCGTCTCGAAGCCCACGCCGCCGTGGAGCTTCGCCTCGGGGATCGTGCGCCCGGACGGCGTGACGCGCTCGGCGACGACCATGAGGTCGCTCGGCTCCTGGAGTTCGACCATGAAGCAGCCACCCCCGATTGCGTGCGGCACGCCGCCGTCGACGAACACGAAGTCGCCGGCCCGCACGGGCACCCGGTGCAGCATGTCCAGGATGCCGCGCTGCGCCTCGAAGGCCGCCCGCCACGCCGCGCGCGTGACGCCCGGCTTGAAGCCGAGGTAGACGCAGGCGTCGGGCGCGGTGCCGTCGAGGAAGTACCAGCACTCGGTCTTTCCGACGGGGGAGTTGAACTTCGCCCGCGCACAGGGAACCGTGGGGTGGGCCTGCACGACGAGGCGTTCATCCGAATCGAGCAGCTTCACGAGAATCGGCAGCGTGCCGACGGCATCCTTCACGAGGCGGCCGTCCTCCAGACGGCCCAGCCCCTCGCCCGCGATCTCGCGCGTGCCGTTGAAGGCCGTCGTCGTGGAGGCGAGCCAGTCCTCCGGACGCGGCACGCCGTCCGAGCAGTCCGGCGCGAATCCCGTGAATGCGTCGATGCGTCCGCCGCCGAGATACGTGCGCCGCACCCTGTTCGCCCTGAGCTTCGTTGTCATGATGACGAGAAGTATACCACATTCGGGAAGCGCGGCGGCGGTTCTTCGGCTTTCCCCGCTTTCAGGGTGCCTCCACGCGGGCATCGGCGAGGACCTTCTCCAGGTCGTCGTCCTTGGACTTCGTCTTGAGGATAAAGCCGCCGGGGTGCGCGAAGACGGTGTAGGGCTTTCCGGCGCACCGCGCGAAGTCGAGGCGTGGATCGTCGTTGCAGCGCATGAGCGAATACCCCTCGCCCCGTCCGTCGCGCAGGAGGAGGCAGGCGGGGCGGTGCCGGCGGATCCAGGCGTTGGAGGCGCGCGAAATCTCCTCCGTGCGGCACGCCGTCATGTCATCGACGGGGAGTCCGGCAATCTCGCGGCGCACAACCTTCTGCGCCAGAGCCCACCAGCACGAACGGGTGAGCGCAAGCTCGTTCGAGAAGGTGATCGTGAGCTTCCGGCGGAGCGTCGCGTCGTCGGCGAAGCGGCGGATGACCCAGTCGGCGAGCGGGTTTTCGATGAAGCCCGCCAGCGCGTCCGGCGTCGTCCCCAACATCCGCGCGGTCTGGAAAGGACCGCACACGTCCATGAGGTTCCAGGCGCTGAACCAGGGGAAGAGCGTCCGCATCTCCTCTCCGACGCCCAACCATTCGGCAAAGAGGCGGAAGGCGCACTTGGGCTCTTCGTCGCGCGTGCGCTGGTGGTGGTCGAAGTCGAGGAGGTCGGGATCATGGCGCCCGCCGACGTCGAGGACAAGCGTCACGGGGTCGTTCAGCTCGGCTGGGGTGGGATTGCGGCGCTCGATCGGCGCGTCGTGCGGCACACCGAAGGCATACGCCATCGCGCAGGACATGATGTCGTCCATGTGCGCCAACCCACCATGCACGACGATCCGCCGCACCTTGGAAAGCCGTGCGGCCCTTTCTTCCGCGTCCGTCATATCGTCGTCTCCCGAAATTGGTTGTCCCGCCTGGATTCGAACCAGGACTAAGGGTATCAAAAACCCCTGTGCGGCCACTACACCACGGGACATGCGTGTTGGGCAGGAAGTATATCAAGTCCGCCGTACGGACGCAACCAGGCGACGCGACCAGAGGACGCCCACGGGCGCGCCATCGAGGACGCCCACGGGCGCGCGGGCCGCCGGGGACGTCGGCCCCTACCACGCCCCGCGCCATGTCCGCCAACGCATGCCATGTCCGCACACGCACGCCATGCGCGCACCCATGGTAGGGCGCGACGTCACCGGCGCGCCGCGCGCAACGGGCTGGAGGCAGACATCACGCCGAACAGCGGCGTTTCATCCGTTCTTGCGTCCGGCCAGCGTTTCGGCGATGTTGAGGTAGTAGGCGCGCATGCGCTCGTAGGCGTTGATCACGTCCAGCTCCACCAGAACGCGGATTGAGGAGCCCGGATCCTCCGGCCCCACGCGCCCCAGCTGCGCAAGCCGGCAGTCGCGGATGAACTCGTGGATGGTCCGCGCCTCGTTCTGCACGTCGTCGATGTCGATGTCCGGACGCGGCGAGCGGATCCACGGCGAAACCTTCTCCGCGAAGGCGTTCACGCGGTCATGCACGGAAAGAAGCACCTGGACCGAGTTCGCGGACATCTTCTGCCCCTGCTTGCGCAGGCGCCGGACGGCCTTCAGGACGGCCGCCGTCTCGTCCGACACGCTTTCCAGCTCGTCCGTCAGGCGCAGGAGGCGCCGCGCGCGCTCCGCGACGTCCCATCCCAGGCGCTTCGACATCATGCTGCCGAGGAAGTCCGTGACCTCCTTCTGAACCGTATCGAGGATCTCCTCGCGGTGCGTGATGTGGTTTTCGAGCGCCTCGTCCGACTCGTCCGCCAGCACCTTCCGCGCGCAGTCGAGCAGTTCGAGGTTGCTCTCGCGCATGAACGTCACCTCCTGCAGGGCCTGGTCGCAGGCGAGGACGGGCGAGACGAGCATGCCGACCTTCAGGCACGAGAGGTGGGGCTTCTCGTTCTCGGGCTGCTTGATCATCTTCTCGATGAGGCGGGCAAACGGCTTGACGAACGGGAAGAGCAGCACGCCGCGCGCGCACGCGAAGAGCGTGTCCGTCACCGCGATGGGCGCCATCATGTGGGTGTAGGCCTGCACGGACTGCCCGCTCACGACGATCGTCTCGGGGTCGGCGTAGTTCGGGAAGAGCCAGGGACCGACCTTCACGAAAAAGACATAGAAGAACGGAACCAGCACCACCGAACCGGCCACGTTCGAAAGCGTGTGGGAGAGCGCCGTGCGCTTCGCGTCCGCCGTCCCCCCGATCGCCGCGATCCACCCCGTCGCCGTCGTGCCGATGTTCGCGCCGAAGAGGACGGCGATGGCGACGTCATAGGTGATGAGCCCCTGCTGCGCAAGCGCCATCGCGATGGCGATCGTCGCCGCCGAGCTCTGGATGACCGCCGTCAGGAGCGTCGCGGCGACGGCGATCTTCACCACGCCGCCGATGTGCTGCGCGCTCATGGTGGTGAAGATGTGCGCGAAGTCCGGGTTCTGCTTGATGGGCGCGACGCCCTTCGACATGAAGTAGAGCCCGAGAAACACGAGCCCGAGGCCGATGACCGTGAGCCCCAGGTTGTGGACGCGCTCGCCGCGCAGGAAAAAATAAAGGGCACCGCCCAAGGCGATGCCCACGAAACCCAATGCCTGCGGATTCGGCGCATAGGCGATGATCCATACCGTCGCCGTCGTGCCGATGTTCGCGCCGATGAGCACGTTGATCGCCTGCGGCAGGGTCATGAGCGCCGTCGAGACGAATCCCACGAGCATGACCGTGATGATCGAGCTTGACTGCACGAGCATCGTCGAGAAGATGCCCGTGCCCACGCCGACGAGACGGTGGCTCGTCGCGTGCGTCATGAACTTGCGGAGTCCGCCGCCCGCCGTCGCCTGAAGCCCCTCCGAAAGGTGCTTCATGCCCAAGAGGAACAGACCAAGCCCCCCCGCGACCGTCACGAGGATGGAGAAGATCAACGACAGATTATCTTTCATGCGACGGACAGTATACCAAAAAACGGCCCGTCGCGGCGCGATCCGCCGTCAGGCTTCGAGCTTCCAGCCGTTGTGGTGCCGGACGACGAGGTCCTTCTCGACCGCCGCCGCGTTCGGCCCGACGACGCGCTCGGCCGCAGGATCCCACTTGAGCCCCTTGAGGCCGAGGCGCGCGCAGGCGTTCGCGAGGTGCGCGATCGTGATGGAGCGGTGGCCGATCTCGCAGTCCGTCGCCGTGGGCGTGCCGTCGAAGATGCCGTCGACGAAGTCCATCTCGTGCGAATGCGCCTTCGCGTTCCGGTAGAGGCGCACGTCGCCGTCCTTCAGGTCGCGCTTCTCGTTCCACTTGCGCAGGTGCTTCGGGCGCTCCAGCTTGCCGCGCGTCACGAAGAGGTCACCCTTCTCGGCGTGGAACGTGAGCCCCTGCTTCGCCTTCGAGGTGTCGCAGACGCGGGCGCGGAAACCGTTGTCGTAGACGACGTCGAACGAGAAGTGGTAGGGCGTGGAGAAGACGTCCGGCGCGACGAGCGCATTCGGCGGCTGGAAGTCGCAGCTGAAGTTCTCGATCGCGACCGGTCCCGAACGGTCCTTGCCGAGCGCCCACTGGAGGATGTCGAGGTGGTGCGCGCCCCAGTCCGCGATCGTGCCCGAACCCGTGCGCCAGTTCCAGCGCCAGGCGAGCGGTTCGTGGATGCCGGGGATGAACGCATTGTCCTCCCAGTGCGCCGCCGGGCCCTGCCACATGTCCCACATCCCCTTCGGGTCGAAGTACGCCGGCGCCGCCGTGCGCGCCGCGTTGCGCGCGTGGTGGTTGCCGCGCGAGTCGTTGTGCGGGTAGGTGAGGCCGATCGTGCAGGTCGTGCAGTCGCCGAGGTAGCCGTTCATGAAGAGCTCGCACGCCACGCGGAACTCGCTCGCGCTGCGCTGCTGGGAGCCGACCTGGAAGACGACGCCGCTCCGCTTCGCCGCCTCCACCATGACCTTGCCCTCCGAGACGCCGAGCGTCATCGGCTTCTGGCAGTAGACGTGCTTGCCGGCCTTCATCGCGGCGACGGAGATGAGCGCGTGCCAGTGGTCGGTCGTCGAGACGAGGACGGCATCGACGGTCGGGTCGGCGACGACCTCGCGCCAGTCCGCCACCATGCGGCAGTCCGTGTTCCCGTAGCGTTTGTCGACGGTCTCCTTGAACGGCTTGCGTCCGCCGGGCGTCTTCGCGTCGTAGCCGTAGGTGGGGCAGGCGGACACGGGGTCGCACACCACCGCCACGCGCACGCGCGGATCGGCGAGGAAGCCCTGCATGTTGCCCGCGCCCATCGTGCCGCAGCCGATCACCGCGAGGTTGAGGCGTCCGTTCGCCGGCGGACGGCGCGGCGCCGCGTACCCGCCGCCGAACGTGCCGCAGCCGCCGATGAACGGCGCCGCCAGCAGGGTGGACTTCAGAAACGACCTTCTCTTCATGTTCATGCTCATTTCATTCTCTCCAGGACAAGCGCCGTGCGCGCCGGTAGGTACAGTTTGACGACATCGACCCGTTCGCGGTCCTTCACGACGGGTTCTGGCGTGAGGATCTGGCGCGGCGCGAGGCGCCCCTGCCCGCCGAAGCGCACCTCGTCCGTGTCGAGGACGAGCCGGAAGCGCCGCCCCGGCGGCACGAGGACGCCGTAGTCCGTGAAGGAGCGCGCCGCGTTGAAGTTGAACACGTAGACGCGCCCGTCCCGCCAGAACGCGAGCACCTTGTCCCCGTCGTGCGCGCAGAGCGGCACGGGCGCGCCGCCCGGACGGACCGTGCGGAGCATTGCCGCGTCGAAGTCTCCCAGCGCCTTGAAGCGCAGGTTCGGATCGTCGCGCAGGCTCCACTGCCGCCGCGCGTGGTCGTAGCTCCAGCCGTTCTCCGCGCGCGGGAAGTCGATCCACTCGGGATGCCCGAACTCGTTGCCCATGAAGTTGAGGTAGCCGTCCTGCGCGAGCGCGCACGTCGCGAGCCGCGCCATCTTGTGGAGCGCGACGCCGCGCTCGATGACGAGTCCGTGCTGGTCCACGCCCATCCCGTCGTAGATGGCCGCGTCGACGAGCTGGAAGAAGAACGTCTTGCCGCCCACGAGCGCCTGGTCGTGGCTCTCCACGTAGGAGACGACCTTCTCCTCGGCGCGCTTGTCCGTGAGCGCGTGGTAGAGGCCGTGCATGTTCCAGTCCTCGTCGCGCACCTTCTCCGCGAGGTGGAACCACATGTCCGGCACGCCCATCGCCATGCGGTAGTCGAAGCCCATCCCGCCGTCCGCGCGCGGCGCGGCGCACCCGGGCATGCCGCTCACGTCCTCGGCGATCGTGATCGCGGCGGGCTTCACCTCGTGGATGACGCGGTTCGCGAGCGCGAGGTAGCACCAGGCGTCGTCGTCCACCGAACCGTTGAAATACTGGGCATAATTCGTGAAGGCCGCGCCGAGGCCGTGGTCCCAGTAGAGCATCGAGGTCACGCCGTCGAAGCGGTAGCCGTCGAAGCGGAACTCGTCGAGCCAGTAGCGGCAGTTCGAGAGGAGGAAGTGCAGCACCTCCGTCTTGCCGTAGTCGAAGCAGCGCGAGTCCCACGCGCGGTGCCAGCCCTTGGGGCCGTCGTGGAAATACTGGTAGGGCGTGCCGTCGAAGAGCGAGAGGCCGTCCCGCTCGTTCTTCACGGCGTGCGAGTGGACGAGGTCCATGATGACCCGCAGCCCCATCCCGTGCGCCGTGTCGACGAGGCTCTTCAGGTCCTCGGGCGTCCCGAAGCGCGAACTCGCCGCGAAGAAGCTGGAGACGTGGTACCCGAAGCTGCCGTAATACGGATGCTCCATCACGGCCATCAGCTGCACGACGTTGTACCCGGCCGCCTTGATGCGCGGCAGCACGCGGTCGCGGAACTCCGCGTAGGTCGCCACCTTCCGCTCCTCGCCCGCCATGCCGACGTGGGCCTCGTAGATGCGGGGCGGCTTCGTCCGTCCGCCGGGCGCGCGGTTCCGCCAGACGTACGGCTCCTTCGGCTGCCAGACCTGCGCGCAGAAGAGGTTCGTCGCGGCGTCCTGCACCACGCGGCGCGCGTAGGCGGGAATCCGCTCGCCGCGCCCGCCGTTCCAGCACATCTCCAGCCGGTAGAACTGGCGGTGGCGGATGAGGCGCGCGGGGAAGGTGCGCTCCCACACGTCCGTTCCGGGCAGCCGTTTGAGCTTGAAGCGCGGCACGGGCTGCCACTTCGAGAAGTCGCCGACGAGCCACATCTCCGTCGCGTGCGGCGCCCATTCGCGGAAGACCCAGCCCGTCGCCGTGCGGTGGAGGCCGAAATACTCGTGCGCGCTCGCCCAGTCCGCGAGCCGCCCCGTGCCCCCCGTCAATTCGGCGGCACGGGCCTCGGCATGCGCCGCACGCCTGCGGATCGCGTCCGCGTAGGGCGCGAGGTACGGGTCGTCGAGAAGATGGGGGCACGGCTGGCTCATATGAGGCAAGTATACCACAAAAAACGCCGGGATGAACGGACGAAGCCGGACCAAATCCGGCCTTTTTTATTGATATCCAAGTAGCCAATCGCACGGCGTTGTGCTATACTTCCCGCCAGATCATGGAAGAAACCGAAAACCGCATCGAGCCCCTGCCGCTCCCGACGATTCGCCGCTACCCGTCCTATCTGCGCGAGATCCGCGCGATGGTCCAACGCGGCGAACTGCACGTCTCCAGTGCGGTGATTGCGGAGAAGCTGGGCCTCGACCAGGTTCTCACGCGCAAGGACCTCGCGATGGCCGGCGTACCCGGGAAGCCCCGCTGCGGCTATCCCGCCCGCGAACTGGAACGCGCCATCGTCCATGCGCTCGGCTGGGACAACGTCACCGATGCCGTCCTCGTGGGCGCGGGCTCGCTCGGGCAGGCCCTGCTCGGCTACCGGGGCTTCGAGGAACACAACCTCTCAATCTCCCTCGCCTTCGATTCGGACCCCGCCAAGACCCTGAAGGAGATCCACGGCGTGGTGGTGCGCCCGATGGAGGACCTTCCCCTTCTCGTGAAGCGGCTCAAAATCAAGATCGGCATCCTCACCGTCCCCCGCTCCGCCGCCCAGGCCTGCGCCTCCACCCTCGTCGAGGCCGGCATTTCGGGTATCTGGAACTTCACCCCCGAGCAGCTTGACGTGCCCGAGGGGATCGTCGTGCAGAACGTCGACCTCGCCCAGTCCCTCGCCGTCCTCTCCCACGCCATCACGCGGGGGTGACGTCACTCCGCGCCGGGAAGCGGCGTCCAGTCGGTGAAGGTCGGGGAGGAGGACCGGACGACGCCGATCGAGGCGTTGCGGTCGAAGTCGCCCGCGCGCTCGGTGAGCGGACCCGACCCGTGGAAGAAGAGCAGCCAGCCGCCGACGCCGGGAATCGCGCGGGCGTCCAGCACGAACCCCGCCGTGAGGCGCCCCTTCGCCCACGGCCAGTCCTTTTGGCCGAGTGTGATGAGCCCCGGTTCGTCCGTCCACCGGACAAGATCGCGCGACGTCTTCAGCCCGATGCCGTTCGCGGGGGAATGGTACATCCACCACACCCCACCGTCCCGCACGAGGCAGACGTTTTCGCCCGCATCCGTCCGCCCGACGAATTCCCACGTGTACAGATCGCGGCTCCGCGAACTGCTCGCGCCGTTCTGCTTGTAGAAGCACCACCACATGCCCGCGTCGTCGCGCACGAGGCAGGGATCGATCATCCGCCCCATGTCCCCCACCGGCACGTCCGGCCCCTTCACGCGCAGCAGTTCGAGCGCGCGCCACGTTTCCAGGTCGCACGACCGCATCGTCCAGAGGCGCGCGTCGGCGTTGCCGTAGCGGGGCTTCCCGTCGAAGACGTTCCCCGGGCGCGGGTAGGTCTGGAGGCAGAGAACCCAGTCCGTCCCGTCGCGCACGACGTTCCCGGGGCTGCCGAAGTCCCGTGCGTTGTCGCGCGGCGTCAGCTTCCGGGGCGGCGTCCAGGTGCGGAGGTCGCGGCTCCGCGACGTCGCGCAGTAGCTGAAGACCTGTCCGTCCGGCTCGATCTCGACCCAGGTGAAGAAGAGGTGGAAGACGCCCGCATGCCACACGGCGGCGGGATCGCGGAAGGCGTTGTGGCCATCGCCCCGGAAAATGCGCGGATCGTCGTCCCCGGCGGCACGCGCGGCACCAACGGCCAGCATCAACCAAAGTCCCAAGGCAAGCGTTCTCATATCACGTTCCCTCCGCATGCGGTTCGACGTGTGCGCGGAAATAGGCGAGCGCGCCGTCGTGGTCGGCGAAGACACCGTCCAGCTGGGCCTCGAAGCAGGCGTCGAGCCAGACCTTGAACTGCGGCGAGGGCGCGTAGCCGAGCGCGATCAGGTCGCGGCCCATGAGGATCGGACGCGGACGCGCGGCGGCGAGGCGCAGGCGTTCGGCCTCCGCCGCGAGCCAGCGTAGCTCCTCGCCCGCCTTCGCGTCGTCCCGGATCTCCGCCCCGCGTCCCTCGTCGTCCGCCTGTGCCACGCGGATCAGGCGGTCGATGCGCCCGACGCGCAGGGCCAGCCGCCGGATGGCGGCGTCGCCCGCGTGCGCCTTCCAGAGTGCGAACGGCTGCATGTGGTGCGCGACGAGCGGCGGCACCTCCTTCAGGATCCGCTCCTCGTTTGTGAGGCGGCGCAGGAAGGCAAGCGTCGGCTCCACGCCCGCAAGGTCGTGCCCGGGCGAACGAAGGCGCCCGCGCAGCCAGCGCGTCGTCGCCGGCTTGCCGAAGTCGTGGCAGAGAACCGCGAGGCCGACGATCAGATCCTCGTCCGCATCGCCCTCGCCGCGCGCCCACCGTTCGACGCGCCGCCGGGAAAAGGCGTCGAGGCAGAGCCGCGTATGGTTCCAGACATCCCCTTCCGGATGCCACGCCCGGTCCTGGCGGCAGCCGATGAGGCGGTTCAGTTCCGGATAGTACCGCACCCAGCCCGTCGCGCGCAGGAAGGCGAGGCCGCGTCCGATCGCGACGCCCTGCGTGAGCAGCTTCGCCCATTCCTCGAAGAGCCGTTCGGGCGGGAGTCCTTCCGGCGTCATCGAGCGGCAGACCGCGACCGTCTCCTGCGCGGGGGCGAGGTTGAAGCGGGCGACGAACTGCATGCCCCGGAGAACGCGCAGGGGATCCTCCACGAACTTCTCCGAGACGTGGCGGAGGATGCGCCGCCTTAGGTCCATCCCGCCGCCGTAGGGATCCTCCAGCACCCCGGCGAGCGGATCGTAGTAGAGCGCGTTGACCGTGAAGTCGCGGCGGCTTGCCGCCTCGGGGATCGAGAGGTGCGGATCGGCGTCGACGAGGAACCCCCGGTGGCCCGTGCCGCGCTTCGATTCGCGGCGCGGCAGCGCCACGTCCACCGCGATGTGCCTGAGCTTCAGCACGCCGAAGGAGAGTCCGCAGGCGTCGAACGCGAACCGCTGCCCGATGACCTCCTGCACGCGCGGCGGTTCGAGTCCGAACACCTCCAGGTCGACGTCCTTCACCTGCCGCGCGCCGCGCAGCAGGTCGCGCACCGAGCCACCCACCATCCACGCGCGCCCGCCGGCCGCGCGGACGAGTCCGGCGACCGTCTGCACGGCGTCCTGAAGCTGCGGCGACAGGGCCGAAAGGTCGAGCGGTGTCTGCTGTTCCGTCTCCACGGTCGATCCCAGCCCCCTCAGAGCCAGTCCACGCCGTCCTTGGCCATGAACAGGAGGACGCCCGCGCACGGCGCGATCTTCAGCTTCCCGTCGATGAAGGACGCATTCGCGGGATCCTCCACGACCACCCGGCGCACGCGCCAGTTCTTCCAGATTTCGGGCGTGCCCTCGTACGGCACGTCGCGGTTGTTCACCACCACCACGCCGCAGCGTCCGCCGCCGAAGCAGTGCTCCGAGACGAACACGTTCGCGACGCCCGTCTTGAGGATCCGGTTCACGGGCCGCACCTTCGCCCACACGCGCCAGGCGTCGCCCTCGTACTTGCCGCTCGCCCCGTAGGAGGTCTTCTCGAAGTTGTGGATGAAGACGTAGACCGTCCCCTTGCCGTACCTGTTGCGGAAGAAGACGCCCTCGCCCGCCTGGTTGCGCGCGAGCGTCTCGGCGGTCAGCGCATTGAAGCGGCGCTTGACGGCGTAGCCGACAGGGAGCTTGAAGTCGCCGAAGTCGCAGACGTCCTGGCCGCCCGTCCTCTGGCGGTAGGCGACCTCGATGCCGCCCACCTCCTCCATCGCGTCGAGGAACGTGTCGTTCCAGGAGAGGTAGAGCGTCGCGCCCGCACGCACGCGGGCCTTGAGGTCCTCCCAGCGTTCGACGGTGAGATGCGCGCGCCCGTGCGCGTCGGGCAGGAAGTAGCAGGAGGCATCGGGCAGCTTCTCCTCGGGGTTCGCGAAGCGGGGCATGATGCCGGCCTGGCGCGCGAGGATGTAGGAGGCGTGGAGCACGTCGCGGTCCGTCGTGAGGGCGACGGCCTCGGTCTTCGCCTTCGGAAGCCCCGCGACGGGCAGGGCGTCCTGCATCGCCGCGAACGCCTTCGCCGCGCCGACGGCCGGGTACGGCGTGCGGTCGCGCCTGAAGATGCCGAGCTCCACGCAGGGCTGCCGCCAGTTGTAGGGGGCGATCGTCATCCCCGTCTGGTCGTAGGCGCACCACCAGAGCATCGCCCGGCAATCGAGGGCCCAGCTGTTCCAGAGCATGTTGCGCATGTACTTCGCCACGTTCGCCTGCGAGGCCTGTTCCTGGCGGCGCGAGCCGTGTTCCTCGATGAAGGCGGGCTTGCCGCCGATCTGCGCGAGCGCGTAGGTCTGCGCGGCGGCGAAGGTCGTCGAGCGCACGCTCAGGAAGTCGTCGTTGTAGACGGCGCCCCAGAAGCCGTAGGGATGGGTCGTCGTGTAGTCCGAGAGCGCCGCGTTCATCGCGCTCGGCCACAGCGTCTCGCACGAGATCTCCAGGCCGTCCACGCCGATCACGGGACGCGACGGGTCGGCGAGGCGGATCGTCTGGTGGACGTACCGCAGCCACGCTTCGGAGTGGAACGCATTCTCGCTCTTCCCGAGAATCCGCGCCTCGTTGCCGCTCTCCCACGCCACGATCGCCTTCTTCGCCTTGAGCCGCGAGACCATGCACTCCAGGTAGCGGCCCTCCCACATGAGCGCATACGGATCGGAGAACGGGTTGCGGTTCGCGAGCGCCGGCGGGATGTAGTTGCGGAACGTCATCTGCCCCGTCAAAAGCGGCACGATGAGGCGAATGCCGTACTTCTCGGCAAGGTCGCAGAACGCCTCGAAGCGCACCACCATCCGCTCATCCACGCCCGCGCGCCCGCACGGCGTGTCCGGCAGCGGCTCCTCGGCGTCGAAGAGGCGCGTCTCGTTCACCTTGTCGAAGTTGTTCGCGCTCAGGTAGCAGGCGTGGATGGGCTGGAAGTCTGCCCAGTTCGGGAAGACGCGCAGGAGCCTGAAGCCGTTCGCGGCAAGGACGCGCAGATCCTCCTCCACCGCCTTCGCATCCCACTTGCGCCACATCTCGGTGGCGGCGTGGCTCGCCCAGTAGTTCGCGCCGAGTGCCATCCGGCCCGACGGCAGGAAGGTGTCGGCCCGCTCCGGCGCGGGCGCGGGACACGTTCCGCCCGGCGCGCAGGCCGCCCCCGTCGCGCCCCCCGCCATCATCGTCGCGACGCCTAGCGTCGCCAACATCAGCTTCAGCTCCCTCATCGTTCGTCTCCTTTCGTTTCCACGTTGCATCCAACGTCAAAAGAACAGCCGTCGCCCACGCCCACGACATGCGCCTCGCCGGCGAAGACGGGCGTGCCGCCCACCAGCAGCGTGCCGTCCACCTGCACGCCCGCACACAGGCCCACGAGCGGCGCCGCGTCGTCGTCCGTCTGCCGGACGGCGACCGTGCGCCCCTTCAGCCAATCCACGGCGGCGTAGTGTGCCTGGAACGCCGCAAAACCCTCCGCGCGCCACGTCCCGTACCGCGCGCCCAGTTCCTCCAGAAGCGCATCCCTGAGGCGCACGACGCCCGCCGCCTCCGCCACACCGCGCACGGCCGCGAGCGACGTCGCGCGCGTGGCGATCTCCGGCGGGAAGGCCGTTTCGTTCACGTTCACGCCCACGCCCGCGATCACGGCGTCCGCATGGCGTTCGCAGAGGATGCCCGCGATCTTGCGCCCGCCCACGAGGAGGTCGTTCGGCCACTTGAGGCGCACGGGCGGCACGTCTGGCACGGTGGCGAGCATGCGGGAGACGGCGGCATGGACCGCGAGGCCGACGACGAGGGGGAACGTCGCGACCTGTTCGGGCACCAGGCCCGCCACGTCGAAGACGGCGCTCAGCATCAGGTTCGCCCCCGGCGCCGAGAGCCAGCGATGGTCGAGGCGCCCGCGCCCCGCCGTCTGCGCGTCCGCCGTGTACACGTCACCGTGCGCGCCCGCGCGCGCGTCCTGGTTCGTCGAGGCCGTGACCGGCTTGTGATGGATGCGGAAGTTCACGACCGGCACTCCACGAGGGCGCTCGCCGAGACGAGCGCGATACCGAGCCACTGGAGCGCCGTCGCGCGCTCGCCGAGGAAGACCGCCGCGAGCGCGACGGCGAAGACGGGCGTGAAGTAGGCGCTCACGCCGAGCGTCGAGAGGGGCAGATAGCGCTGCGCCGCATTCCAAGTCCAGAACGGCAGAAGGGTGCAAACGACGCCGAGCGTCGCGACGAGCGCCCAGGCGTGGAGCGTCGTGGGCCAGGTGAAAGCGCCGAACGGCAGCACGAGACCGATCGCCGCCGCCCCGAAGAGCATCGTCCAGGCCGTATAGGGCCCCGCCCCGAGGCGCGCGATGATCGCGCGCCCGTAGACCGAGTAGAACGCCCACGTCGCCGCCGCGAAGAAGACGTAGAGGTCGCCCGTCGAATAGGCGGAGAGCGCAAGGCCGTTCCGGTCCACGACGCCGATCACGAGGAGCGCGCCCGCGAAGCCGAAGAGGACGCCGAGCGTCTGCAGAACCGTCACGCGCCGCGTGTGGAACGCCGCAAGCGCGAAGATGAGAAGCGGCGCAAGCGCATCCGCCATCGAGGCGTTCGCCGTGGAGACGCGCGCACAGCCCATGAAGACGCACCACGCCATCACGCTCGTCCCAACGGGCCCGAGCGTCGCGAAGAGCAGCCAGTCCCGGCGTGTCGGCTCCGTGAAGAGCCGCCGCCGACCCGTCTCCACGCGCGCCTCCCACGCAAGCATCGCGCCGCCCGCGACGACGAAGCGCAGAAAGGACAGCACCTCCGGCGAGATGCCGTCCACGCGCGTGAGCGCCGCGCCCACCACGAACGTGGCGGCGAACGCCGCCACGCTCACGGTCACAAGCACGCCGCCCACGACCTTACGCCGCAGATCCGTCATGATGCCCGCCTACTCCGCAATCTCCAGGACTACGTAGGGCGTCGCCGAGGGCGGCACCTTCTCAAGTACCGCCCCCGGAATGACGAACGCCCCCTTCGCGTCGCGTGCGCAGAGCGCCGTCACGTCGCGGCGCGTCCCCTCCTCCAGCAGAGACCGCGCCCAGATGCGCGCGCCGACGGGCACGCCGCCCGTCAGCGTGACCGAGCGGAAGGCCCCGAAGAGCCCGAGCGGCCGCCCCGGCTCGAGCGCCGTGTCAAGTGCGACGTCGGCGGGGCAGACGACGGAACGCCGCCCGTCCAGGACGCGCGGCAGGAACGCAAGCGCCACGGCGCCGTTTGGGTAGCGCGCGCCGCACACGAACGGCCAGGGGCCGTCCGCGCGGACGGCGGGCAGGGGCAGACCCCGCGTCACGACGGCGGGCGCGCGCTGGACAACCGTCTTCCGCGCGGCGGCGGCATACCAGGAACAGTCGTTTGTCGAATACGTCCAGCGGTCCTCCAGAACCTCCGCGCTCGTGCGCGTCACCGCCTCCGTGCCGTGGCCGAACGGCGCGGCCAGCTTCTGCCAGGCGAGCGCCGTGTAGACGTCGTTCGTGCGGCGCACGCCGCGCCGCCAGTCCGTCGACATCGCGCCCAGGACGTGCCCCAGCCCCACGGCGATGAGCGGCTCATCCTCGACGTTGAGGAGGACCGGCAGCTTCGCCGCCTCGGCGATCGGCGAATAGTACGCGCAACGCTCCAGCGTCGTCACATGGTCGAAGGGGCCGATGACGTCGTAGGTGCGGAAGACGTCCGAGGCCGCGAGGACCTCCGCCACCTCCCCGCGCCGACCCTCCCAGAGCGGATCCCCGACGAAGCGGCCCGTCCCCGTGACGGTGCCCTTCTCCTTGTCGATGGAAAGGCCGTTGAGCGGCCCGCCGGGGAGTCGGCAGTGCTCCAGCCGCAGACCGGGGTAAACGCGGTCGCGCACCTCGGTGACGAGGCGGCGGAAGGCCGGCTCGCCTGCACCGTTGCGGAAGCCCCAGTCGATCTTCCAGTAGTCGACGCCCGCCTCCCGGCAGATCGCCATCCGCTCGGCGAGCACGCGGCGCGCCGCCTCGTCCGCGAGCCGCCCCTTCGGCCCCGGCATGTCGCCGTGGACGTGGCAGGGCACCCACACGGCAAGCCCCAGCCAGCCGCGCGCCTTGACAGCGTCGCTGAACGCCTTCAGGCGCCCGACCGGCGTCCCGCGAAACGACGGGAAGCGCTTCGCGTCCGGCACAAGCGAACCGCGCAGCGAGAGGTCGGGGCCCGCGCTCGCCGTTCCCTCCGGGATGTCCCACCCCGCGTCCACGAGCAGATACAGCCCCGCGCGGACCTGCGGGTACATCACGTTCGCCCAGCCCGTCCCGTCGAACAGGACGCGCTCGTTGAGGTTGTCGCGCTGACTCTGCGTCCCCGCGTCGATCGGGCAGCGGATCTTCCCCGCCTTGAGGTTGTCCGCCAGCGTCGCGCCCTGCGTCGCCCATGTACACCAGTAGTTGGGAACCGGCCGAAGCTCCGTCGCACCCCCCATCCAAGTTGCCATGAACACGGCCACCACAACTGTCATTGCCTTGATTTGCATTCAAACAGTATAGCAAACCTCCCGAGGTCCGTGCCCGGTAAAGGACGGGAATGCCCAAGAGACGTTCGTTTCAACCCTCCTTGCGTTACGTTCGTACCGCCATCAATTCTCAGTTTTGCCTAAAAGTGAGGATGAGACCCTCGCCTTCAGCCCGGCGATTTCGCCCGCGTCGAGTTTCGTGAAGGCGAAGCACTTCTTGCCGAGGTCTTTCAGAGACGCCCCGATCAGGTAAATCTCTCCGTCGTCAAGGATAAGGAAGCGGTCATGGAACTTTTCGCTGTACCGCACCATGAGGGATGGGTACTGCGCATTGAACTTCGCAATGTCCGTTTCCGCAAGCGTGGGACGCGGCTTGCCCCGACGGTCTTTATGTTCGGACGTGACGACCGTCACCGACACGCCCTTGCGCTTCTTCGCGAGCAAGTCGAGCGTTTCCACTCCCACCCAGTTGTCGATCAGCAGAATCGACGCCCTCGCCCGCGCCACCAGCCTCTCCACGAGCGAACAGGCGTCCCACAGCTGCCCATCGTAGAACACGCCCTGGATCGGCGGTGTCTGGGTCTGGACGAAAAAGTCAACCTTATCTTTCAGTTCGACAATCTCTGCCTCGTGCCGGAAAAACCGCCGATCCATCTTGTCTTCAAGCTGATTCAGCCGAGCATTAAACGCATATCCTTTCAGCAGATACGCTTTAAGAACCTGTGTCGCCCAAATGCGAAACTGTGTCGCCATGTGAGAGTTCACACGATAGCCAACCGCAATGATCGCATCGAGATTGTAAAGGTCAATCCGACGAGTCACGCGCCGAGAGCCCTCAACTTGAACTGTTTCCATTTTGGAAACTGTTGCCGTCTCAACCAACTCACTGGTGGCAAAGATGTTCTTCAAGTGCTTGCTGATCGCGGCCTTCTGAACGCCAAACAAATCCGCGATCCTCTGCTGCGGCAGCCAAATGCTCTCACCTTGCAACCGCACTTCAAGGCGCAAGGTTTCATTCGGTTGATAAACGACGATCTCACTTTTCTGAGGTGTCATATGTTCTCCGCGCACTGTCTTGGCTTTTCTTGGCCTTTCGCCATCTTTTCTTCATATTCGCATTATACCAAACTCACCAGTCGGCGATACGGCTGGACGCGCCGCGCCCGGACGTCAGGGCATCCAGCATCGCCGTGAACTTGGGACGGCGCTTGTATTCCGTTCGGAGTTCGGTGACGCGGGCCTTCCAGTCATCCCCCTTGCCAAGCCGGACCATCACGGGGCGCATCTTCTCCAGCGCCTTGCAGATGGTCTGGTAGCAGGACTCGTACGCGGACGCCACGTTCGCGCGAATCTGCCCTTCCCAGATCTTCAGCGCCTCCTCTGGCAGCTCTTTCGCGACGGCATCCGCCACGCGCCAGCCGAAGTCACCGCATGAATAGCCGAAGCCGCCCGCCGCACCTCTCGCCTCCCGGCGCAGCTGCTCGTAAAGCGCCCAGGCATCCTTGCCGCGCTTCTCCTCCAGCGCGATTTCCAGGAGCGCGGGAAGGTTCGGCTTCGCACCCTTCGGCGGCGGCACGCCAGTCTGCGGCAACGGCCAGCGCGCCTTCGCCTCGACCGAGGCGCGTCCCGTCTCCAGGAACGACAGGACGAACGCCCGCACGCGCGGCCAGCACCGCGCCTTCCCGCAGGAGGCCCTGAGCGTCTTGTAGTCGCCGATGTAGGGGCGCGCAAGATAGGCGTCGAGATCGGATGCCGCGACCGCCTTCCAGTCCTTGCCGAGGACAAGCAGTTCGCGCAGCTTCGTCCGAATGGCGTTGAACTCATACGTGTCCGATGATTTCGCGCGAGCGGCAAGCCCCCTTCGGCATTCGTCTGCAGCTTCCGCCCGACGGTTCAGGCGGCAGAGCAGGTCTGCCAGCTCGACGCACGCGCCCGCATCGTCCGCCGCCGCCTTCTTCAGGCAGGCGACGGCCTCCTCGGCGCGTCCCGCACGCTCCAGCGCCTCGCAGAGGCGCGTGCGGTCTACGCGGGACTTCCAGTCTGCATCGTCCTTCGCGGACGCCCGTTTCATCAGGTCGTCGGCGATGACGCCCCACGTCTTCCTGTTCGCCTTGAGCGACGTCCGGTAGGAGACCTCCATGCCGTCAAGCATGCAATAGTCGTCGCCCGCGTGGAGGGCGTCCTCCCACTTGATCTTTTCGAGGACGTCCATGTCACTGGACATCACCGTCTCCGCCACGATGTCCATGCACGCCGCGACCTGTTCGCCGATCTCGCCGTCCTCGTCGTTCGAGCGCTCCTCCTGGTCAAGCGCCTGGCGCTTCAGCAGGTCGCCCAGCTCCATCAGCGCGCGGACATCGCCCGCGTCCCTGAGCCGGCCAAAGTATTCCCGCACAAGCGAATAGTCCGGGACCTCGTCGTGTCCGTAGCGGCGGTCCCAGTGGTCGTAGGAGCCGTACGTGGCGTCCTCGATCGCCTGCCGCGCGCGGCGGACGAGATCCGCCGTCGAGGCGCGCGCCATCTCCAGCTTGTGCTTCAGGTAGGGCCGCACGTCGGGGCACGCCGACAGCAGCTCATCCGCGAGCGCGCGCAATTCGGTCTCGTCCAGGGACGCCAGATGGTCGGCCACGATGTCCGCCCGCTTCCGTGCGTCCGCCGCACGTCCGCCAACGCTCCCTGCGGACGCAGACGCCGCCCTCGTGTCGCTTTGCGCTTCGGCATCTTCGTCCTCCCACTCGTCGTCGAGGACATCTTCGCAATCGAAATCGCCGTCAGGATCCGCAAGCTCCTCCGCCGCGCGCTTCCAGCGGCGCGAAACGAGATCGGCTTCGGGGAAGTCGTCGCCCGCCTTCAGCCGCTTCGCCGCCGTGAGCGCGAGGGCGACGCAGTGCTTGCAGCGGACGCCGACGGGGCAGGTGCAGACGCCCTCCAGCCGGCCGGACGCATCGACCCGCAACTTCGCGTAGTAGTCGTCCGAACCGTGGACCTCGGCGACGAGTCCGCCGTCCGGGAACAGGACGGGCGGCTCAACGCGCGACAGGTAGCCCCTGCCGCGCTCGACCGACCGCGCATCCGACCATTCGCGCAATTCGTCCCACGTCAGGGCCAGAAGGCGCTTCTTCAGTTTCGCTTCCATATCGCTCCCTCAATTTTCCGCGAATTATACCAAATCCCCGCCCGGCGCGGCATCTTATGACAGACCTCACTGTGGAAAGCGAACACCCCTTACCTCCGCATTTATATAAATGCGGAGGTAAGGGCAGAACCGAAAAGATTGCCGTCATTCGAGAGGAACAGGCTTGTCGCGAAACCTTTACCGTATCCCACATTCAATGAACGCCAGCGTTTCGTCCAGGCGGGCGCAGACATCTTCCGCCAGCAGGCGGACGACGCGGTAGCCGTTCCGCTGAAGGAGCCAGTCCTCGCGCCGTGCCCGGCGATACGCATCGAGATCGGACAACTCGGAAGACACGTCCAGCATGACCGCCAGCTTGTGTGCGGCATCCAGGAGATCAGCCTCGACATAGGAATTGGCCCCGCAGAGGATGGGCAACCGTTCGCCCAGACAAAACACCCCCTTCGTCCCAGCGCGCGACTCAAGCCGTTCGAACAGGAACTTTACAACAGCCGCCCGCGCGGTCGGGCGTCCACGGATTCCGTCGTTCAGGTCGAACTGCAATGTCGCGTAGACGAACAGGTTCGCGAGCGCTTCATCAACGCCCTCGCGGCAAAGGCGGCGCACACTGTCCGCAAACGTCTCCGATGCAACGGCATGGCATTCGTCCACGACGATCTGCCCGTAGTCCTTCACGCGGGGATCGACCACGCCCTTGCGCGAAAGCGACTGGAGAAGTGCCACGTCCAGCCTTCCCATCCATCGATCCGAACCTCCGCCGATGCGTCCAATCTCTCGTTCAGGAATTCCCAGGAATTCCGCGAGACGAGCAATCCACTGCAACTGCAGCTGACGGCGATTGACGAGTACCAGCGTGTTGACCTTCCGTTCGGCAATCATGTAGGCGGCGACAACCGTCTTGCCGAACGCCGTTCCCGCCGCCAGAATACCGCTGTCGAACTTCTTCAGTTCCATGGCGGCCGCTTTCTGCTCCAATCGAAGCGCGCCTTGGAACGCCACCTCGATCGGAACGCCGCCAAAGCGTTTGTCCTCCACGACGGGGTTCATCCCCTCCGCCTTCAATGTCCGCAAGGTCCCCTCAAGGCAACCGCGCGGCAACTGGAGGAAGCGATCGCCGTTCAAGGCCCGCGAGATGACCCGTGGCGTCCCGTAGACGGAATACTTCATCCGCTGTCGTTTGCAGAACTCTGGATTGACGAACGACGCCAATCCGATCAGCAGGCTCCGAATCCTCGGCGTCAATTCCCGTTGTTCAATGTAGACGCGGTTTGCAAGGACGACCTTCACGTCTGCAACGCAGGCCCGTTCCGAGGTTGCCGCCGGTCTCTCGCCCGTTGACCACAACGGCAGAAAGAATTCCCACGGACGTTCCGAATCGGCGACGGTCTGTGGTTGTGGCAACAAGAGCCGATGTTCGCCACGTGCCTTCCGCAAAAGACTTTCAAGCACTGCGAAATCGACTTTCGCGACAGAGGACAGATAGGCCCATTGATCCGCATAGGGCACCCAGTCATCGTCGACAAAGACGCTGTTGTCAATCTTGCGCGGCTCCGCCTGCAGCGGCAAGGCCACCAAACTGCCGAAGCCACCCTTCGGCAAGGTGTCCTGATTGGGGATGATACGGTCATACGAATCAAGCCCGACCTCCGGGTGTTCCTCCAGGACAAGCGTCAGCAGATACGTCAATGCTTCGCGAACACCTTTGTCCGAAACAGGCGATTGGAAGAACAGCCACAGATGGGCTCCACGGCCCGAACGGGATTTCTCGAGGGCGACCGGAAGCCCCATCGCCCGCATCTTCCGCGCGACAAGAAGCGCATCGCGGCGCCAGGCCGATGCGTCAAAGTCGACGACCGCCAGGCGCACGGTCTCATCCGCCGACATCGGATAGACGCCCATGACGAACGGCTTCATCGCGTTGTCCCGTCCACGCAGGTGCCAGCGCACCACCTCGTCCGAGACCGGCACATGTTCCCGCGCCGGACATTCCCCGCACTTCTTATGCTGCTTCAGCACACATCCGGAGCCCCACTGGTTGCGACAGCAGGGAGAATAGCCGGACGTCCCCTTCTTCGGGTTCTCGTAGCGGCGCGCGAAGACATCCTCGCGTCCGGAAAAGAGCGAGCGGAAGAACCGGATCTTCTCGGCGTTCGATGCGTTCCGGTCAATCATGCGAGGCGATCCCTTCTTGCGGAAATCTTGTCAACAGGGTCCGCGCATGATACACCCTATCACAATCTTTTGCAGCGGCAATTACCGCACCAGCACAACCCGTTGTGTTTGGTTGAGTCAACAGCATACCCAGTTCTTGTCAAACGACTTCTGTTTTGAACATGATCCATTCACCTCGATGTCGGCCATCCACCCACCCTCGCATTTATATAAATGCGAGGGTGGGTTACTCAAGCGAAGACAAGAAAGCGGAAGCAAGCGAATTTCTCGGACGGGGCAATCCATAGGCGCCTGACTTTGCATCGCGAACGACGATTCCAGCCTTGGTCAGAATGTCCAGATGCCGGAGAAACGATGCTTCGCAGAACCCGACACGGCGGAGAAGTTCGGAGTAGCGAATCGGCTGATGCCGACAGAGCGTCCGAACAATCTCCTCTCGACGCGGATTGGCATAACCCTTCACGAGCGGAAGCAGACGAGCCGTCCAATCCTTCGGAAGCGCCTTGCGTGAAAAGAGACGCCGAAAGGCCTCCTGAATGGCGATGGCAGCTGGAAGCGAACGGTCGGACTTGGTTCCGTAATAGACGAACGACGCCACGCGAACGACGCTGATCAGCCCACGGGCATTGAGCGCGCGCAGGTATGTGCTGGCCGTCGGGACGGGAAGTCCCGCCTCGCCGGCCAGTTCAACCACGCCCTTCTCGCCCTTCGCGTTTGCGACAAGGTACATCAGGTTCAGTCGGTCCGGGTTGGCCAAGGCCCGCGCCGTCCGCCAAAGCGTTGGTTTGAGTTGATCCTTCTCCATGTCAGATATGATACCAAATTCCGCCTACCCTCGCATTTATATAAATGCGAGGGTAGGCGGACGCTACGCAAAGGCGTGTTCCGCCCACATCTTCGCGAAACCGAGAAGTTTCGCCACCATTCGGGATGGACACACTTATCCCGTCCGCAGTCGTAAAGGTTTTGCGGACTGACGCGCGCGGGCGGCGATCATCGCGAAGAACGGAATCATGATGAATCGGTAGCGCGTCGAGGTGATCGGGCCAATCACAAGCGCCAGCAAGACAAGGCAAAGAATGGGGCAAAGGCAAACCAGTCCGTTGAAAAACCTGTCCTCGCGGCAGGCACCCACAAAGCGAAAGCCATTCCACAAACCCATCAGGACAAGGCCGTATCCGCCCGCCAAAATCAACCACGAAACGATTTGGACACTCGCCCCAATCGCTTTCTCCTCACTCGTGTAAGGGCAGTCCTCGTGGACAGCGTTTCCGCGAGACAGGCCGGAACCCCACAGGACATCAAGGCAATTGCAGATCCGTTCAAGGCCGAGATACCTGAACAAGGCAACCGTGCCCGTGCCACCATACAGGCGCGGATGGCGCTTGAGCGTGAAAAGCCCGTACTGGGGCAAATGGGGGAGGATGCGCTCTTTCGCATATGCCCCCTTTTTCTGTGACTGCAACATCAAGTCGTCCGCCTGAATCGACGTTTCAAATCTCTTCATGGACTCCTGTTCCTTCGCTTTCTCTGCGGACGGCAGCTGTTCGACCAGACGCCCCCAGTTGCACGCATAAAGGTCCGTGCCCGAAAAGGAGTTCCTGTGCGAGCACCAATGCGCCAAGATCGACCACGAAGGCCAAACCGCCCACAACGACATAGCGCAGGAACTCTCCCGCAAGCGTTGCCCATCTGTCTTTTGTCATTCGCCTACTTTTCTTCACTGCCGCGACCTTCAGCACGACCACCTTGCGGCAGGAAAAGAAAGTGGCGTGTTCCAACGTCATCACGTCTTAGGATAGGCATCGCCAAACGCCCGAGTAAAAACATGAATGATGAAACACGCCACGTGTGGATACACACGCAACGCAATCATCGTATTCCGCTTTTACTCTAATCTTTGGCGAAGTTTATCCTAAAGCGTCATACGCTGATTCGCGTACGCTGCACGGGTTAGGTTGCCCACCCCGCACATCTCCCGCTCCTCGGTCGCGGACGCGACAAGCGCGTCCCTCCCGAATGGGGAGCCGACCACCCATTGGGCGTGATCGGTCTATTCAGTAATCAATCTAGACTATCGATTCCTTTCTTTAGCTTCTCGAATTATACCATAATTCGCGTCCGCCCGTGTCGCGGCTGTATCCGATGGGTTCCTTGACGTCAAGCGCAGCGTACCGTCCGAGAAGTGGGCAATGCCGAGGTCGGCGGGCGCACCGTCCGGTTCCGCAGCCGCGTTCCGCTACTGGTCTTCCGTCACGCGGCGGATCTCCGCCACGCTCGTCACGCCCTTGAAGACCTTCGCCCAGCCGTCCTCGCGCAGCGTCTTCATGCCCTTCGAGAGGGAGATGTGCTGGATCTGCGTGGCGTTCTCGCGCTTGATGATGGCGCTCTCGATGTCCTCGTCCACCTCCAGCACCTCGAAGAGCGCGCGACGGCCCTTGTAGCCCGTGCGGCTGCAGGCGTCGCACCCGCCCTCGGCAGGCTCGAAGACGGTGTCGCGCGCGGGCGGGTCGGCGAGGTCGTACCACTTGCGGTCGAGCGGAACCTCCCGGCGGCACGTCGGGCAGAGGCGGCGGCAGAGGCGCTGGCCCATCACGCCCGCGACGGCGGAGGCGATGAGGAACGGCTCCACGCCCATGTCGATCATGCGCGGGAAGGCGCCGGCCGCGGTGTTCGTGTGGAGGGTGGAGAACACCATGTGGCCGGTGAGGGAGGCGTTGATGGCGATCTCGGCCGTCTCGCGGTCGCGGATTTCGCCGACCATGATCTTGTCGGGGTCCTGGCGGAGGAAGGCGCGCAGCGTGCGGGCGAAGTCGAGGCCGATGTCCTTGTTCATCTGCACCTGGATGATGCCGTCCATCTGGTATTCGATCGGGTCCTCCGCCGTGAGGATGCGCACGTCCATCGTGTTCACCTCGTGGAGGAAGGAGTAGAGCGACGTCGACTTGCCCGAGCCCGTCGGACCCGTCACGAGGAAAATGCCGTTCGGGCGGCGGATGATCTTGTCCACCACCCGGAAATCGCGCTCGTTGAACCCGAGGTCGGCCATCTTCACGAAGCTGCCGCTCTTCGCGAGAAGGCGCAGGGAAATCGATTCGCCCCAGGCGCCGGGCATCGTCGAGACGCGGATGTCGATGTCCTCGCCGCCGAGGCGGATGCCGATGCGCCCGTCCATCGGGAGGCGCTTCTCGGCGATGTCGAGGTTCGCCATCACCTTGATGCGCGAGATGATCGCCGACTTGAGGCGGTTCAGCTGCGGCGGCACATCCACCTTGTGGAGCATGCCGTCGATGCGGTAGCGGATCCGGAGCTCCGTCTCCTGCGGCTCGATGTGGATGTCCGTCGCGCCCTGGCGGTCGGCCTCGGCGATGATGCGGTTGACGAACTTGACGATGCTCGCCTCTTCCCCCTCGGCGCCCACGTCGATCTTGGAGATCGAACCGTCCTCGTCGTCCACGGCATAGCGGCCGTCCTCGATCATCTTCTCGATCGCGTCCGCGCCCACGCCGTAAAACTTCTTCACGGCCTTGTCGATCTCCTCGCGCGGGGCGAGGGCGATCGTCACGGGGCAGCCCGCCGCAAGGCGCAGACCGTCCCGGGCGACAGTGGAAAACGGATCGCTCGCGACGACCGTCAGCACGCCGTCCGCAAACCGGAGCGGCAGCACGTTGTACTGGTAGACCGCGCTCGCGGGCAGCTTCTGCAGGACATCCGGGCGCGGCTGGGCCTTCTCAAGCTCCACGTAGTCGAAGCCGAGCAGTTCGCCCATCCTGCGCAGGAACTCGGCCTCGCGCACGCCGCCGAATTTCAGGACCGCCTCGACGAGACCCATCTCGGGGTTCTTCGCGCGCTCCTCCCCAATGCGCGCCAGGGCCTCGTCGGAGTAGAGCCCCGTCGCCCGCAGCACGTTCTGCACCGTTCTGGATGTTTCTGCCATGACGTGGGATTATACCATAAAACCGGGCACACGGGGAATTGACGGACGGAAACGCATCTGCTATACTTTGCCCCGTTTCCCACCCGTGCGGGCGTAGCTCAATGGCAGAGCGTCGGCCTTCCAAGCCGATGACGAGGGTTCGATTCCCTTCGCCCGCTCCATTTTCTGCCGGAGTGGCGTAATGGCAGCCGCAGCAGACTCAAAATCTGCCGCAGGAAACTGCGTGAGGGTTCGAGTCCCTCCTCCGGCACCATCTCCCCTACCTCAGCGAATCGTGTAGCGCGTCGTGCGCATGAACGCCTTCCAGAGATCGGCGGGCGTCGTGGCGGCAAGGAGCGCGTCCCGGTTCTCCTCCTTCGCGAACGCCTCCATCAGCCCGGCCATCAGGCGCAGGTAGAACGCGCTCACCGCGACGGGGATCACGTTGAAGAAGACAAGATGCACGACTTCGCCGGACGCATCCCACACGAAGCCCTTCTTCGAGACGCCGAGCGCGAGCGTAAGACCGCCCCCTTCCACGCCGCGCACGTGCGGAAAGGCAAGGCCGTTGCCGATCGCCGTCGAGAGCACGCTCTCGCGCTCCATCGCCGCCGCGACGAGCGCGCCGGGATTCGATACGAACTTGTTCGTCGTCATCGCGTCCGCCAGCTCGCGCACCGCATCCTCGGGCTTCGTGGCCTTCAAGTCGCACACCATGAGCTCTTCCGCGCTGAAGCGGCTGATGCCCGTCTTGCGTGGCTCGCCGCGAGCCGGCTTCTCCGCGACGGAACGCGGCGCGTCCTCCTCCTCGTCGTAGATGATGCGTCCGCAGCTGGAACACGCCTGGAGCGTCTTCGCGAGACGCACCTGCTGCACCTGCGAAATCGGCAGACGCATCCCGCAGACCGCGCAGCACCCGTTCACCATCGGCGCCATCACCACGTGGTCCTTCTTGTAGAGGCGCTGGTAGAACACCTTGGCCTGCGGACCGAGCTTTCCGACGAGCGCGTCGATGGAGGCGTCCAGGGCCTCCATGTGCGACCCGTCGCCGGTCTGGTGGTGTTCATCGCGCGTGAGGACGAGTTCCTGGAGCTGGTTGAGGAGATTGAGCTGGCTCTTCATGGTGGAAAACCGGGGATTGGGGGTGTTGGGGAGCGGGGATCAGTGCTGCACGTAGGTGCCGTTGATTTCGTCCCAGGTGCGGGTGGTGAAGAATTCGGAAATCGCCGCGTCGTACTGGGCCGTGTGCGTGAACGCCTTCTTCATCAGCTTGAAGCGGGTGTCGAGGCCGATCGTGCCGCCGTGGTCCGCCAGTTCCGTCGCGAGACCCGGATAGTCGAGCGGATCCGTCACGGAGGCGACGCGCAGATAGTTCTTGGCCGATGCGCGCACCATGCACGGGCCGCCGATGTCGATATTCGTGCGCGCCATCTCGGGCGTCACCCCCGCCTGGGCGACCGTCTGCCGGAACGGGTAGAGGTTCACCACCACCATGTCGATCGGCTGGGCGTCGAGGCGCTTTAGGTCGGCCTGGTGCGCGGCATTGTACGTCTCGCTCAGGAGGCCGAGGTAGATCTTGAAGTCGAGCGTCTTCACGAGGCCGCCCTGCATCTCCGGCTGGCCCGTGTAGGCGCTCACCGCGACGAGCGTATCCGCCGCCGCCGCTCCGAGGATGTCCTTCACCTTCGCATAGGTGCCGCCCGTCGAATAGATCTTCACGCCCGGGCACGCCTTCACGAGCGCCGGCACGAACGTGTCGAGCCCGGTCTTGTCGGATACACTCATCAGCACGTGCCTGACGGCGACGCGCGCGTCAATGTCCTTCACAATGTTCAACGCCATATAAGACTCCTTGGGAAACTAAGGTGCGGATATTCTACCATAAACGACATCTGTACGGCACGGACGGCACTTCTATTTCTTCAATCCCATCCACGGGGCGAGGCGCACGTTGCGCGCCTCGCGGGACTGGTTCGTGGTGCCCGGCATGCCCATCTCCAGGGACGAGAGGCGCGCGAGCAGGGTCTGCTGCGCGGCCGCGTGCTGCTGTCGCTCGGCCTCGCTCTTCTGCCGTTCCTCCATCAGTTCCTTCTCGCGCGTCATCAGCTTCTCGCGCACGTCCTGCAGCTGGCGGTAGATCACCGTTGCGTCCGCCGCCTGTTCGCGCAGGCGCTTCACCTCGGCGTCGCGTTCGCGCAGCTTCGCGGCAAGGTCGCGGACCTTCCGCTCGGCCTCCTGCGCGGACCGCTCCTGCAGGACGCGCAGGGCGTCCAGCTCCTGCCGCATGTGGACGGTGCGCGGATCCTCCGGGTACTGCCGCAGCGCGCGCCGCGTCATGTCCTCCGCGTCCGTCCCGATGCGCTTGAGGATTTCCTGGCGGCGCGCAAGCAGGCGGTCGATGCGCCGGCGGCGGTATTCGCGCAGGGCCTCGGCCTCCCGGTTCTCGGCCTCAAGCGCGGCGGCCAGTTCGTCCGCCTCGTCCTTCATGAGCGCGTAGACCGCAGTCTGTGCATCCGCCGCGAGGCGCGCCGTGGGCGGCAGGCGCTTGAGCTCGTCGGCCAGTGTCTCCACCTGCAGCTTCAATTCCGCCACCTCGCCGGCTTGCGCCGGCGGCACAGGACAGGACGGAGCGTCCGAGGAGGTCTTTTCCGGGGCGGCGGGCGCCGGCACGGCTTCCGCTTCCGGGGCGGCGGGGGCTTTCTCGGGTGCGGGCGACGGCTCCGCCGGGGGCGGCGCATCGGCGGCGGCGGGCGCGGGGGCAGCCTCCACAAGGCGGCTTCCAGGCGGCAGGCGCCCGCTCGCGAGCAGGGCCTGGGCGGCCTGCTTGTTGAAGGGCCCGCGCGGCGTGCCGTCGCCGATGTCGATTGACCAGCGCATGTCGAGGAACGCGACGTCCGTGGCGGGTATCCAGCGCTCGCCGTCCTCCGAGACGTCCTGCCCGGGCTGGATGCGGCCCATGCGCGCCCATTCGAGCAGGCCCTCCCGCGTGACGGGACCGAACGTCTCGTCCTGCACGCGCAGCCACCAGTGTCTGTCCATCGCTCCGTCTCCTCCGTCCGTCACGCCCGGAACTTGAAGAATTTCTTCGCCGCACCCGCGCCCATGCGCGCAAGCTCCTCCTGGGCCCGCCGCTCCAGGTCGGCGAGCGACGACGCCGTGACGGGGCGGCCCGACGGCGCGGCGCCGGATGTTCCGAACCCGAAGGCCTGCCGCGCGACGGGCGGCGGCATCTCGTCCACCACCACCTCCGGCTCCACGACCTCGGTCGTCCACGCGCGTTCATGCACCGCGTCCCGCGCCGCAAGCTGTTTTTTGAGCTCGGCGATCTCCTCGTCCCTCTGCATCACCTCCTGGCGCGTCACCGCCGTCTCGGCCGTCTTCCGCGCCAGGTCGTCGGCGGCGCGCACGAGTTCGCCCTCCTTCTGCTTGAGTGCCTTCCCGAGCGCGTCGATCTGTCCGTCCCGCTGCGCGAGCGTTGCGACAAGGTCGGCGACGCGGTCGTCGCGCTGCGCAACGGCCTTCTGCGCGGCGGCGAGCGCGAGTTCGCGCTTCGCGACCTGTCTCTGGGCCTCGGCGAGCGCCACCTCCCGGCGGCTGATCTCCGCCTCCTTCGCGGCGACGGCGTTCTCCAGCGCGCGAATGCGCGCGTCCGCCGCCCCCCGGTCGTCCTGGAAGAACCGTGCTTCGCGGGAGAGCGAGCCGGTCTTCACTAGGTCTTCCAGCACCGCCCGGTGCGTGGGGCCGTAGAACAGCCCGGGGTTGTTCTCCACAACCCAGTTCATCTCCAGCTCCGGCTTCAGCGGCGCGAGCATCCAGTTCTGCAGATCGGCCGAAATCCCCGCAAGCGGTTCGACGCGGCCATCCTTGACCCACGCCTTCAGCGTCTCCAGATTGATCGGCCCGAATACCTTTCCCGTCGTGTTCCTGACATACCATTTGTCCATGCCGCATAGTTTAGCACATTTTAAGCCGCGAAACGGCGACTTAATCCGATTTGTGCTATACTGTCCGCCATGAAGACAAAGCTTGGTTTCTTCGGCGCGGGCAAGATGGCGGAGGGAATCCTCGCCGCTGCGTCGCTTATGCCGGATTTCGATCCGCAGACCGTCCTGATGGCCGAGAAGGTTCCCGCCCGCGCGCGGGAACTCGCGAAGCGCTACGGCGTGCGCACGACGCCGGACGCCCGGGAGGTCGCCCGGTCCGCCCCCCTCATCTTCCTCGCGGTGCGTCCGCAGGACCTCGCCGCGCTCGCCGCCGACGTGAAGCCGCTGCTCACGAAGAAGACGCTCGTCGTCTCCATCGCGGCCGGGAAGTCCCTCGCCACCCTCAAGAAGGCTCTCGGACGGGACGTGCGCCTTGTGCGCGTGATGCCCAACCTCGCCCTCCGCGCCAAGGAGGGCATGTGCGCGCTCTGCCCCGCGAAGAACGCGACGGCGTCCGACGTGCGGAAGGTCGCGAAGATCCTCAACGGCGCCGGCCGTACCGTCGTGCTTGCCGAGCGGCACTTCGACGCCGTCACCGCGCTTTCGGGCAGCGGTCCCGCGTTCTTCGCCTACATGGAACAGGCGATGGCCGCCGGCGGCGAGGCCCTGGGACTCCCCGCCGACGCCGCGCGTCTGCTCGCCGAACAGACCATGCTCGGCACCGCCGCCTACCTGCGCCAGAGCGGCGCGGACCTCGAAGCGTTCATCTCCGGCGTCGCCACGCCCGGCGGCACCACCGCCGCCGGCATGGATGTGCTCCGCGCCTCCGACTTCGCCGCCCGCGTTGCCGCCACCCTCAAGGCCGCCGCCGACCGCTCCGCCGAACTGGGCCGCTAGGACCCGGCGCGCGCGCTACGCGAGGCCGCGCGCGCGGAGGGCCTCCACGAGGCGGGCCTGGAAGAGCGCCGCGTCGCCCGGCGACGGGCGATAGCCCGGTGGCACGTCATCGAGGCCCAGGCGGCCCTGCTGGTCGAGGTACCACTTCGCCTTCGTGCCGTCCGAGAACGTCACCGCGCCGCTTGCAAACGTGCCGGGAATCGTGAGGGCGTCCACCTCCACCGTGAGGTCCGAGGCGGGCGGGGTGCCGTCGGGCGCGTCGAGGTCGTAGCGCTTCGGCGCGGCGGACGTGCCGTCGTCGGATGCCGGGCCGCTGGAGGGCTCCACGCTGCTGTCAGGCGTACCGCTGGAGGACGTCCCGCGCCGAGGCGGCGCGGGTACTTCGCGCGCCGGGCCGTCGTGCGCAGGACCATCAGCTGCCACGTCGTCGGGGGCGGCGGGCTCCGCCTCCACGGGCTGGGGGAGGTCGGCCACCATGAGCCGCAGGTCGAGGTACGTCATATGGACGCCGAACTCGGCCTTCATCCGCTTCTGGATCTCGTCCAGCGACGCACCCGCCGCAAACCACTTCGCCACGTCCGCCTTCTGCTCTTCGGTCAACATCGTTTCAAACTCCCGTCAAATACGTCCATGAAACCCGTCCATCAAGCCGATGGCCGGTCAGTCAAACTGGTGGTAGAACAACACGCGCGTCTGGTGCGGCTTCCGCTCGCCACTTGGGTCATACTGGTTCCGGGCGTCGTCGGTGCGCCCTTTCTGATCCGTCGCGGCGGGATTGCGCCAGACGAGCGCGACTGCCCGGCCGCCCTGCTGCGCGGGCGTGCCTTCGCCCGGACCGCCCAGCGCGTTCGACTCGGCCCGCACGAAGATCAGGAACAACTGCTGGTTGTTCGCGAAGCAGTCGCGCCAGTAGGAATAGAGGAACTTGCGGTCGACCGAGTGGAGGGCGACGTTGTTCCCCAGGTCGACGCCGAGGAACCTCGTGACGGAGTTTCCGTTCTGCTGAATGTCCCACGCGAGGTTGTCCCAGATGTCCTCCCAGGCGGTCGCCGGGTTCCAGTTGTTGTTGCCCATATTGGACTCAATAAGCCCGAGCGTACCCGTGCGCATCTCGGTCATGATCTGGTCCGCAAAGGACATCAGGTTCTGGCAGGCGAGGCGATCGCCGGGATCATCGGACTTCGAGCCGAACGCATATTTGAGCGCATCGGCCGCCGTCGTGATCCAGGGATCCGTGTCGTTGATCATCTTCGCGCCGTCCTTCCGCAGCGCGCAGTCGGCCGCCATGCCCCGACCGGCGGCCCAGTAGTCCACAGGCGTATTCGCAAGGGCGGCCATCATGACGGCGCGGTTGTCCGTGTAGGGGTTCACAAGACATTCCCGCGCGGTGGACCGGCCGACGCGCAGCGCCGCCCACTGCGCGTACCAGTTCCGGTCGACCGGGTAGCTGCGCCACATGCAGGCGAAGTTGGCGACCTGATTGGCGGCCGTGCGCTCCGCGCCGTCGAAACTGGAAGCGCTGATCAGCTCGGCGCCGTTCTCGAACAGGCGCGGCAGGAAGGCGAACTCGCCGAGGGACTGTAGCACGCCCTGGTTCGACGTGAAGAGGAAGATGTCCTCGTCGCGCGTGGCGTCCGTTCCCATGCCGACGGCGCTGCGCGTGGCGTCGAGCCATTTGTCGAACGTCACGCCCGACTGCTCGGACGCATACCACGACTCCGGCGCCCAGTTGAAGCGGGGATCGACCGTGTACATCGCCTTCGGCTTCCACGTCGGCGTGCCCCCCGAGAAGGAACCGCCCGCGATGGTCTGCAACGAGAAGGGAACGCCGTCGCCGACGAAGCGCATGAGCGGCGCCGAACTGCCGCCGTACGTCTGCAGCACAGGGTCGCCGCCCGCGCCGCCGTTCAGCACATCGTCGTCCGGATAGGCGGGCACGAGGTCCACGGTGCCATCGCCGTTGACGATGCGCACCCATACGCACACGTAGGGCACGACCTCGATGCCCGCGACCGCGTTGAACTCCGCCTCGGAAATGTCCGCCGCACCGTTCGGCAGATTGCCATTGGCGTCGATGAACGGACGGATGTTGAGCGTATAGGTCTTGGTCTCCTGTCCCACGGGGATGCCCTGGTCGTTGCAGTCCTGGCTTTTCTTGACCGTGAGCATGTGCAGGTCGGCGGGGAAGTTCAGGTCGCCGAAATTGACGGGGATGGCGACGATGCCGCTGCCGCCGCCGCCCGTGCAGAAGGCGTCCGCCTCGTCCTGCACGCTGTTCGGCAGCGTGAGGCCGACCTCCTGCGAACGGACGGACAGCATGAAGACGCCGTTCTGCCCGTTGAAGGAGAACGCATCCTCCCTTTTCGTCCAGTCGGCCTCGTTCTGCGGGCGCAGCTGTGCGGCGATGGGGGAACGCGCGTTGAGGCCCGCCGGCGCGAGGAAGAGCCGCACGAGGGCCTGGACCTTGAAGGGTCCGCCCGAAAGGTTGTTGTTGCGCGTCTTGCCATGCTTGAACGGAAAGGCGACGACGGTGGTCAGGACGCCGGGCTGGAACCAGTTTCGGTCCACGTCGAAGTAGGTGATCGACGTCTTGGGCTGGTTGGGGCCGCCCGCCGTGGTGGGGCCGGGCTTGGCCGGCATCGGGCCGGGCGCGAACTGCACGGTCTGCTCCAATGCGGCAACCATCGGCACGCGCTCCACACAGGGCGCGGCGAGCGAGAGCGGGATGTCGTCGTGGTCGAGGTAGTCGTAGAGCGTCACGTAGTCGAGCGGCGAGAGGAGCTTCGAGCCCGCGGAGAAGACCTGACGGAAGAATTCGGAATTGTAGTTGACCACATCCGACACCCGCACGTTCTGGGAGGGCGTGAGGTTGCGCCCGTAGAACGGCTGGCCCTTGGCCGTCGCGAGATCGACGAGCCACGACTCGTTGGTCGAGACGGACTCGGTGACGAACGGCTGGCGCGCCGCGCTCTTCGCCTGCTGGCTCCCTTCCTGGTAGTAGGAGGCCTGCGACGACCGATCGATCCAGTTGTAGAAGAGCGGCATGAGGGACGAGCCCCCCCCGTTCCTGCCCAGCGCGAGGTTGTAGTCGAGGAGCGAGACGTAGGGCGTGTCGCTGCCCACGGCCTGCGTGTTGTCGTTGCCCTTGTCGTCGCCGGTTTGGCGTGTCGTGTGGACGAACCGGTCGAACGTCGCCGCGTCGGCCGCGAAGTTCACCACATCCCCCGCCGAGGCGCCGTTCCCGGCCGTAGGGTCGAAGGACGGATCGAAGAGGTAGCCGAGCGAGAGGCGACCGCCCGCCTCCGACGTGCGGCCCCGGTTCGCCCAGACGCGGTTGACGTCGAAGTAGTCGCTCACGTTCACGGCGCAGAAGGCGAAGCGGCCCGCGTCGAAGGGAAGCTGCTGCCACTGGGCCGCCCAGGACGACCGGGAGAGGAAGCGCACGTCGTTGACGAGCCCCGGCGGCAGGTAGCCGAGCCCTTCCAGCGTCAGCACGCTCACCGTCTCCGTGACGGGCGCGAAGCGCGTCTCGCGGGTCGTCGTCCCCCCGAGCGGATCCGGCGGCATGAAGACGCGCCCCTGCCACACGTCCATGGCCTGCCCCCGCTGGTCGCGGTAGGTGTAGGTTCCCTTGGCGGAGAAGTCGGTATTCGTGTCGCACAGGCCGGGGAAAGGATCGCCGCGCACGGCGTCGTCGACGCGGGCGATCGCCTCGGCGAGGGCGGCGTGCACGAGGTGGCGCGTGGCGACCGCGCGGCGCAGGGCGGACGAAGGCATGCGCTCCGCGCGCATGTAGATCGCGAACGCGACGGCGGAGACCACCATGAAGGAGAGGAAGCCGAGCACGATCAGGAGCGCGCTTCCGGATTTGCGGGATGTCGTCATTGGTTCGTATTCCCCGGGTTCAACTCGTCGGCGGGCCGACGGTTGTAGTTCGGAAACGTGACGTAGGAGGTGATGTTGCCGTCCGTGCTGTCCTGCTCGGTGTCAACCGTCCCCCGGCGGATCGTCACGTAGTAGGGCCGCCCCCACGGGTCGAGGATCTTGCCGGAGCGCGTGGAGGAGGCGTTGAAGAGGACGGGCATCTTGCCGCGCTGCCCGTTCTGCATGTTCTCCTTGCCGAGGATGAAGTCGAGAGAACTTTCGGTCGCCTGCTGCTTTTCCATGAGGTGCGCGTCGAGCGAGTAGTCCCGCCCGTAGTTCTCGTAGGCGAGGATGGCCTTCGTCATCTCCTGCGCCTCGGTGACCGCCTGCTGGATCTTCGCACGGCGGTTGGCGCCCGCGACGGAGGTCGTGACGGCGCCGGCGAGCAGCATGAGCATGCCGATCACCACGATCAGCTCCACGAGCGTGAAGCCCCTTCTGTCGTTCAAGCGGTTCATCGTCATTCCACCTCGTCCGGCCATGTGCTGATGTCGTCGTCCGTATCGATTTTGCCGTCCGGGCCGTAGGAGAGCACGCCCACGGTGTAGGCGTGCGACGAACCGTAGCGCAGCGTCCCGAGGTTGTTGAGCTGCTGCCACGGCGGCGCGGTGTTGAGCGAGGCGTCGTCGCTCCTGTAGGAATCGAAGTTCGGCTTCTGGAAGAAGCCGTCGCCCCGGTAGCGCGAGACGGCGCGTGCGCGCACCGTACCGTCCGCATGCCAGGCGCCCGCGACGAGCCCGACGACCGACTTGCTCTGGGTGTCGATCCGGGGCAGCAGGTTGTCCGCCCGGTTCTGGGCGAGGGAGAGCTGGCGGCGCATGAGCGAGAGCTGCGAAACGCCGGCCTTGCCCGTGCGCCAGGCGATGGAGGACGAGTTGAACACCATCGTGAGGATCGTCACGAGCATTCCCAGCAGCAGGGACGCAACGAGCATCTCGATGAGCGTGAAGCCGGAGCGGTCATTCAGCCGTTTCATGGGGTTGACCTCTTCTGATCGCCTTGAAAATGGATTTCGGTGAAGTAGATCGGCTGCGCGAAGAGTGCGCCCGCGTTGCGCGAGACGCGCATGCTGACGGCGACGCGCGACCAGTCCTTCTGGATCTCCCCGCCGGGCACGCGCACGTACCCCGGCTGCGCGACGAGGGCGCAGACGTAGGCGCTATTGAGCGGCCACGACGGCTTCGGGCTCGCCCGGCTCACGAGGACGTCGAACACCCGCTTCCCCGTCGAGTTGATCGTTCCCTTCTTCTTGGGCGTGAACCCGCTCCCCGTCTCGCAGTAGGCGGCCCAGCCGCCGTTGCGCTCGCCCTCGCCGGTCACTTTCACCGCGTTCTCCACCGCCCGCTTCCAGTCGTCCCATGTGAGGCTGCGCTGCGAGAGGGCGCCCCGGATCTGGTTGAAGACGGCGTCCGCCGCCGCCGCCGCCTTCACGTCGTCCTTGCTCTGCTGGTTCTCGCGGTAGCCGAGCGGATAGAGCGAGACCATCGCCAGCACGCCGGCGGCCATGATGAAGATGGCGAGGTTCACCTCCATCAGGGTGAAGCCCAGCTTCCGGAGAATGGGTTTGATGCCGTTCATGTCAGTCCTGGTCCTTCAGCAGGTTGTCCGTGATGGTGCCGACCGGGGACGTGTCGGTGCCCGCGAGGTCGTTGAGCCGCGTGATCTGCACGTTGCCGCCGGCCTTGCCGAGCGAGAACTTGTAGTCGTTCACGTCCGTCACGTCACCGGGATAGAAGACGAGCGCGGGCGTGCCGGAGGCGGGCACCAGCTCGGTGTCGTTCGGCACGGAGGTGCCGAAGATGTAGTTCTTCGGAAGGTCGAGCGTGGCGATCTCCACGCCGTAGGCGTCGCCCACGTGCCAGCTGCCCCGGTTCAGTCCGTTGTTGTCGGGGTGGAAGGGAAGCCCCCAGCGGCAGTCGTTGCCGTTGTCGTAGCCGATGCCGGCGCGGTTCTTGTTGCCGGCGGCATCCAGCTTGAAGTCCTGGCAGAAGTCCGCCAGGGTCGTCTTCATGCCAATCAGGTACTCGGCGTCCAGCTGCGTGTAGCCCACCCACGCGCACATGAGCGAGCTGCACTGCTTCACGCCCTGCTTGAGCCGGTTCCCGCCGGGGCTGCTCATCTGGTAGAGGCGGATGGCGCGCTGGCTGCTGCCGTCGGAGGCGTCCATCGGGTAGGACTGGTTCCAGTCGGCGAACTCGTCCACGAGCATCCCCCCGCCCACGGGCAGCGCCTGCCCGGCCGCGGTCTTGCCGCTCGTCGCGATGTAGGAGATGCGCCCGGCCATTTTGATCGCGATGGCGGTGCCGTACGCCTCGCCGTCCTTGGCCTTCGTGTTCTGCCGACGGTTGCAGAAGAGAACCGCCGTCGGCACCTGGTCGATCAGGCACGTCTGCATGGCCTGGCGGATGATCGAGGCTGTGTCCTGCACCACGCCGCGCGCGGTCATGCCGCGCGACGCGGCGAAGTAGCCGCCGATGGAGATCGTGGAGAGGAGCGCCATCAGGCCGATCACCACGATCAGCTCGACGAGCGAGAAGCCCCCGCGTGTCTGTCGCTGCGTCTTCATCATTTCAAGTACCCGCTTGGAAGCTGCACGGTCTTGTTGTCGTGCGTGGAGTTCCACCAATCGTTGTAGTTCTTCACCGTCATCACGCGCACGCTGTCGGAATCGGCGTTGTACTGCACGATGTAGCGGCGGAAGCGGCCGCTCTCCCTCTCCTGGTAGCCGAACACCATGTCGCCCAGCTTGATCGTGGAACCGTGTTTCTTGTTCTTCTTGATCGCCTCGGAGAAGTTCTGACCGCGCCCGCCGGCCTTGCTCGCCGCCGTGCGCGTGGCGACGACCACGCCGTTGAAGTCCATCACGGGCGATGCCTTCCTGGAGCCGACGGAGACCTTCGCGAGCTCGTACATCATCTTGTCGTACTGGTCGGCCGAGAGGAAGTCGACGCGCTTGCCGGAACCGAGCCCGTTGTCCGCCCAGTCCTGGAGCTGCCCGCCCTTCGGCGGCCAGTGGTTCTTCTGGGCGAGGTAGGAGGCGATACCCGACTGGATGACCTGCTTCGACGCCTCCGTGCGCCGCTCCCGCGCCTGGCGGATGGCGGCCGAGGCCGCCGTGGTGACAATGCCCATCAGCACCGCCAGGATGCCGATGACCATCAGCATCTCGACGATCGTGAAGCCGGCCGTGCGCGCGCGCCTCATTCGCGGACCTCCTGCTGACGGTTCCAGCTGTACACGTTGTCCGCGTTCTTCTTGCTCCGCTTGGAGTACGAGTCGCCGAGTTCGCCGTCCGCGCCCGCGCACCACGCGATCGCGTTCGCCCGCACCTTCACCGTCTCGCCGCACACCTTCGCCTCGGTAATGCCGTCAAGGTCGGTGTCGATCGCATAGTAGATGATGTGGGACTTCACCGTGCCGCCCGACGGGACGCGCGTGGAGGCGTTCGCCGACGGCGAGCGCTTCAGCACGGCCACCGCCCAGGGATCGACGATGCCGCAGCGGTCGGAGCCGACGGGCTGTCCGCCGCTGTTCAGGCTCACGCCGAGCAGGTTGTTCTTGGCGAATACCTTCGCGACCTCCACGACGCACCCCTTGCCGTTGCCGTCCACGCCCTGGTAGAGCGAAAGTCCCGTGGGCCACGTACCCCTGTTCTGCAACATGATGCTGAGGGCCGTCGCCACGTTGGAGACGGTCTCCTGCGCCCGCGCGCGCTGCGCCGTGCGCGTGACACGGCCGTAGCCCATGAGCAGCGCACCCGAGAGGATGGCGATGATGGCGAGCACCACCAGCATCTCGATGAGAGTGAAAGCGTGTTTCCTGTTCGTCATGACGGGCCCTTAGTTGCTGAGGTGGACGATGTCGTCCGAAATGAAGGAGTGGATCATGTTGAGGTCTTCGCCGCTGAACGAGTCGAGGTCGTACCAGGGCGGGAAGGTGACCTTGTTCGATCCGGCGGACCAGAGGCGGTAGTTCTGGTACGGCGGCTCCGAATAGTAGTAGAACTCGTGCCCCCAGCCGTCGCACACCGTCATGCTGAGCAGGAGGTGCGTCGAGCCGCCCGACCCGGAACCGCCGCCGGGGAAGACACGCAGACGGCGCCCCCAGAGCCTGTCGCCCTCCCCGCCGCCGCCGCTCACGCCGTCCACATCGAACGTCCCGGGCGTCGCGAGGTAGGGCTTGTTCTGGTCCAGCACGTCCACACCGTAGAAGAAGCGGTAGCGCGGCTGGTCGATCGTCGTGACGATGCCCTGGAAGTTCGGCATCCAGCGTGCGCAGACGGCCTGGCTCGTGAGGTTCGAGATCATGCCCGCCTCCCAGCGCGCGTTGGCGGAGGAGGAGTGCGCACCCATCATCTTGCGCACCTCGTCCCAGTCCGCGAACTGCGCCCCCGTGTCGAGGCGGCACGGCAGCTGGTTGTTCGCCGCCCACTGGTTGTGGTAGCGCCCGTTCACCTTGTGGTCGTAGAAGTTGCTCATCTTGCCTTCGAGCATGAAGAAGTAGCGCGGGAAGAGGAAGGAGAGGAGACCGAACTCGAAGAGCTGGATGTCCTTCCCGGTCCGGCTCTGCGCGCGCCAGTCAACCGCGTCGAGGTTGAGCGATCCCACGCTGCTGAGCGTGCGGAAGCCCTTGTACGGAGCCTCCGCGTCCGGCACGGACGCCAGGTCCTGGATCATGTTGTTGATCTCGCCGTCGCTCGGCGCCGGCCACGAGACGGAAAGCGGCTGCGCGCGGCAGGCCGCCTCGATCTGCACAAGCGTCCGCGCCGACTTCATCGACGTGCCGCCGCTCTCCTGCTCGCCCTTCTCCTGGCGCCCGTACGCATCCACGCTCTTGTAGATGCTGCGGCTGCGCCCCTGCAGCGGCACGGGCGGGTACGACCCGTACGCCGCATAGTAGCCGGAAAGCGCGTTCTCGAGCCGCTGCAGGCGCTGGATCGTCTCCGCCTTCGCGCGGTTCGTGCCGCCCACGCCCGCCAGGCGGAAGACGACGCCCATGAGCGTGACGACCACGACCGTCACGACCAGCAGCTCGATCAGCGTGAAGCCGCCTCTGTTCGTATCGCGTTTCATGGCGTTTCGGCCCCTCACCCTCAGCCCGCGCCGCCGCCGGAGACGGAGGAGATGATCTTGATCATCGGCAGGAACATCGCGATCACGATCGTGCCCACCACCACGGCGAGGAAGATGATGAGGGCCGGCTCGATGGCCGCCGTCAGGCCCGCCACGGCGTTGTCCACCTCGTCGTCGTAGGTGTTCGCGATGCGCGTGAGCATGTCGGGAAGCTGGCCCGTCTCCTCGCCCACCTGCACCATCGAGACGACCATCGGCGGGAACACGCCGGAGGCGGCGAGCGGGTCGGTCATCGACTCGCCCTCCTTCACCGCGTCGTGGACGGACTGGATGGCGCGGCGCACCACGCCGTTCGCCGTCGTGTCGCGCACGATCACGAGCGCCTGGAGGATCGGCACGCCCGAGGAGAGCAGCGTGCCGAGCGTGCGGGAGAACTGCGCGATCGCCGTGCGCTTCACGAGCGTGCCCGTCACGGGGAAGCCGAGGCGCAGGCGGTCCAGCTGGTACGCGCCGAACTTCGTCTTGCCGAACATCTTGTAGAGCACCACGAACGCCGCGACGCCCGCCGCGATCTGCAGGCCGTTGTGCTGCACGAACTCGGAGGCCCCCATCACGAACTCCGTGATCGCCGGCAGCGACTGCCCGCCCAGGATGTCGTTGAACACCTGCTGGAACTTCGGAATCACCGCCACGAGCAGGAAGGCCGTGATGCCGACGGCGGCCACAAGCACCACCGACGGGTAGATCATCGCGCCCTTCACCTTGTTCTTGATCTTCTGCGCCTTCTCGGCGAACTCCGCCAGGCGGTTCAGCACGACTTCGAGCACGCCGCCCGCCTCGCCCGCCTTCACCATGTTGACGTACAGGTTGTCGAACACCTTCGGATACGCCGTGAGCGATTCCGAGAACGTCGCGCCGCCCGCAATGCCCTCGCTGATGCCGTTCAGGCAGTCCATCATCGCCGGGGCCATCTTCTGCTTCTTCAAGACTTCGATGCAGCGCATGAGCGGCAGACCCGCGTTCACGAGCGTCGCAAGCTGGCGCGTGAAGCCCGTCAGGTCCTTCTGCTTCACGCGGCCCATCAGGAACTTCGGCATCTTGATGTTGATCTGCTTGGAGCCGACGCCCTTCTTCGCCGCCCCCTTCGCCGGCGCGGACCCCTTCCTCGCCGGAGCCGCCGCGCCCTTCACCTCGCCGATCGCGGACGGGAAGAGCCCGTTCGCGCGGATGGCCGCAATCGCCGACGCGCGGTCGCCCGCCTCGATCGTTCCACGCTGTTCCTGGCCCGCGCCATCCAGCGCGATGTACTGAAATTTCGCCATAAGTCTCGGCCTCGCCTGAGTTGTTCGGCTTTCGCCTGGGTTGTTCGATTTTGTGACGGCATCATTATACTACACGCGCGCGCTGTGCGCAACTGGGGGAAGGTTTTAGGTTTTAGCCGTTAGGTTTTAGGTTCTAGGTTTTAGGGGCGGCTTGGCGCGTGGCGCTGTGGGGCGACTCTGCGCGCGAAGACGCCACGTGCCGGGCCGTTCGGTCGTCCAGGAGCGCGACCCTCCCCTAGAGGCCAAAACCTAACCGCTAAAACCTGAAACCTAAAACCTAGAGGCTAACCGCTAAAACCTAAAACCTGAAACCTAAAACCTACTTCCCCTTGGCGCGGGCTTCGGCGATCTCCTTGAGCGTGTCCTTCACCTCGGCGGACTCGGGGATGATCTCCAGCGCCTTCTTCGCGTGCCGCTCGGCCTCGTCGAAGCGCTTCGTGTAGAGGCAGATCATCGCGAGGTTGTTCCACACGGCCGGCTCCTTCGGCTTCTTCACGAGGCAGCGGCGCAGGTACTCCTCCGCGCGCGTCCACTGCTTCTGGGTGTAGTAGCTCATGCCCACGCCGAAGTTCGCGTTCGGGTCGTCGGGGTCCGCCGCGAGGATCACCTCGCCGTAGCGGCGCGCGAGCACGAAGTCGGCGCGCGCGAGCGCGAGCTGCAGGCCCTCGCGGGGCGTGACCTGCTTGAGCGTCGTCGCCTTCGCCCGCTCCAGCGCAGTGAGGATCGACTTCAGCGACTCGTTCGAGCGGTCGAGTTCGTCGGAGAGCTTCACGTCCTTCATCGCCACCGCCGCGTCGCCCGCGCGGTCCGCACGCTCGGCGCGCATCCGCGCGAGGCGGGAGATGCGCCACTGCACGAAGAGGAAGAGGTCGCGGACCGTGCGCCCGGCGGCCCGTTCGAGCCCGCCCGCCGCGTAGAGGTCGAGGATACGGTCCGCCAGCGCCGTCGCGCGCGCGACGCCCGCCGCGCACGCTTCCGGGGCCATGCCGTCCGGTCGCGCCAGCACGCCCGAGCAGACGGGCAGTTCCTTGCCGTCGCGCTTCCAGAGTTCGAACCCGAGCTGGACGGCCGCGTCCCGCAGACGCTCCGGCCTGTCGCGCACCCACGAGCGCAGCACCATCGGCGCGCCCATCGAGAGGGACATCGCGTCCTCCGCGTCCGTCACGCCGCGCGTGCGCAGGTACTGCTGGTACGGCGCGTTGGCGGCCATCATCGAAAGCGCCCGCAGCGTCTTCCCGCGCGCCGCCGCCTCCAGCTCGAAACGCGCGTCGAACGAGCCGTCCGTGAAGATCCAGTGAACGGGACCGCATTCCTCCACGACCTCCCGCACGTAGTCCTCCACGATCGCAAGCATCTGCCGCGTGCGCGTGAGCGCACGCCCCGGCACGACACCCGCCACGAGCAGCGCCGCCGCGACGAAGAAGACGACAAGCCCGCCGCGCTTCAGGCGCGCGGGCACGGCGGACGCCGTTCCCGCCTCGTCGTCGCGCAGTTCCGCGAACCGCTGCGCCGCAAGGCGCGCGTGGTTGCGGCAGCAGGCATCGCACCCCAGCACGGTGAGGGCGCACACCACCGTGCCGCACGCGCAGAGCATCAACATCTGCAGCAGATAGGGCGAATGGACGCCCACCGCGTCCGTCCACGACCAGAACCAGAGCGGCGGCAGCATCGCCACCTGCGCGAACGCGAGCGCGCCCGTGCAGAAGAAGACCGCGCCCACATGGTACGGCATGAACGACTCCTCGTCCACCGCGCGCGGCAGCATCACCGCCGCCACCACGCAGGGCAGCACGCACACGCCAAGCCCCAGCACCCACCCGAGGGCGTTCGCCGCGCCCACGATCTGGTGCCACCAGCAGAGGAGGTACAAGAGCGGCATGTCGCCCCCGGCCTTGCCGGACGCGGCCAGCCCCTCCATGCCGATGAACGACGTGCAGTTCACGGCGACGCCCGCCACAAGCCCAAGCGCCCAGGCGAGCGTGAGCGTCCACTTGGCGGACGGACCCGCCACCGGGTCGAGGAGCGGCATCCTCTCGCAGAGCGCGTCATGGCGCAGGGCGAGTAGGTAGACGCCCCAGCACCCCGCGAGCAGCAGGAACCCGAGCGGCGTCTCGGCCGCCAGCAGCCCCGCGAGGAACATCGACCCCAGCGCCGCCGACAGGCGTCCGTTCAGCAGGAACCCCGCGAACAGGACGAGCTGCACGAGGGTCAGGAACACGAGCAGCCCCGCCGGCGAGAACGCCTGTCCCGCCCGCCACACCGGATCCGCGCACACGAAGAAGAGCGCCCCCAACGCCGCCGCCACGCGCTGGACCACAAAACGCCGTACGGCATACCGCAGCCGCCCCCGCACGAGGAGCGCGAGCGCCGCACGCAGGAACAGGTAGGCACACCCTGCCGTCAACGCCGCACAGATCCGCCCCGCCCACGGCAACAGGCCATTCCCCGCCGCGACCCCCTTCAGGTAGAGCGCCGAGGCGAGGACGCGCCAGAACCCCGGGAAGAGATCCGCCGGCGGACGCAACCCCGCCGCAACCGCCGCGTCGTTCCACACGTCGGGGCTCAATCCCGGAAACGCAAACGCCGTCAGCCCCGCAAAGGCCAACACGGCCAAGGCGGCGGCCAACACCCAGTCCAACCCCGCCATCCGCTCGGACGGCAGGAACGTACGGATCGTCCCCGTCCGCCCAGGCCGCTCATCGATGTCATCCTCGTCGTCGTAGTACTTGCGCATTTCGTCGTCCCCTTCCGTCTACACAACCAAGGCGGGCCGTCGCCGACCCGCCTCCGTCCACCTATCAGGCCCCCTTCACGCGCGCCGCCGGCGCAGGGCCAGCAGCGCGCCGCCCACCAGCAGCAGGATACCGCTCGTCGGCTCCGGCACCGCCGCGCCGTTGAAGCCGCCCGAGGCCAGGACCGCAGGCGTCAGCACGCCGCCCGTCGCAATGTACCCCGAGGAGAGAAGGCTGTCGTAGGAGACCGTCTGCGTCTTGTGGACGGGATCGCCCGCCGTGTTGTACAGCTCGACGTAGAACGAATACTGCGAAGAGCCGTAGCCATTGAGGTCCGAGAGCGTCGGCGCGGCCCCGGCCACGATCCCGTCGAGGAACTCATCGCCCCCGGCCTTGACGACATAGAGGCCCGCCGAATCAAACGCGCCCTTGTATGCGGCGTCCGAAGCCGTCGTATCGACCATCCAGTAGAGGGCGTCCGCCTGCACGACCCCCGCCATCGCGAGAACTGCCGCGACCACCGCAAGCATCTTGATCTTCATCTGACTTCTCCAGCTTTCTTGGGTTTTACCAGGCAATGGTCGGCGAACCGCCCTTGCTGACGTACCATGCGCCCGTCCCGGCCGGGATGACGACGCCCTCCGTCGTGTCCACCTTGAACGTGCGCGCCACGCCGCCAATCGTCTTCGTGACGTCCGTCTTCCGTGTCCAGGCCGTCTCCGTGCGGGTGTAGAGCGTCGTGCCGCCGTCGCCCAGCAGGATCTGGTCGCCCGCCGCGCCGCCGACGCCCTTCGCGTTCAGGTCGTAGGCTTCGGCGTTCGGGTTCGCGATCATCGTGTAGGCCGGAGTCCCGGCCGTGCCGGCCGCCACGCGCACGGAGATCGGAGCTGTACTGTGCTGGCCGTAGAGCCAGATCTCCTTCGTCGCGTCCTGGCGGACGAGGAAGAGGCCCTTGCCGCGCGGCAGGGCGTAGGAGGCATCCGGCGCCTGAATCGTCACGGGATTCCCCTTCGCGTCCTCTTTCGTGGTCGCCGCCGGCGTCCACACGTTGCCCTGCAGCACGGTGCCCTGCAGCTTCCAGCTGAAGTAGGTCGCGCCGTCGTAGTAGTAGAGTTCGTCGCCCGGGCTCAGCGTATCGGTCTTGACGAGGTCCGCCACCTTCATCGCGTCCGCCTCGCCGCCCACCGTCACCCACGGCACGGCGATCATCGTGACCTTTGCGCCGCTCGGCACGTTCATGAGGCCGCAGACGTTGCGCCCCATCACGTCCGCGCCCAGCGCCGTCGCCGCCGCCAGCGCGCACACGCCCATCATCAAACGGAGTTTCATGTTCAAATCCTTTCTGCGTCCGATTACTTCTTGATGCCGCCCTTGACCTGGAAGAACGCCGCCGCGTCCGTCTTCTCGACGTCCACCACGCCATCCGCCGGCACGTCGGCGATCTTCTCGGAGACGTTCTGGAGGCTCGTCCCCTTCTCGACCCAGTAGTCCGCCACCGGCGACATGCCCGTCACCGTCAGGCGAATTACGGCCGACGTGACCTCGATGGCCACCACCGGCTGCGGGACCTCCACGTATGCGGCCACCGCCGCGCCGTCAACGGCCTTCGAGGCCGCCGCCGAGGCGATGCCGCCCGCCGCCGCGACCGGATCCGTCGCGGGCGCGTAACTCTTCACGTAGTCGAGCCGGCCCGTCTCGGGGTTGAGCCCCACCACCGTCTCGCCCGCGACCGTGCGGCGCGTGTCGAGCAGGTAGACGCCGTACCGGCCGCCCTCCAGCGCCTCCGCCGTGGCGGCGGCGACCTGGTAGACGAGATCGGGGCAGCGACCGTCCTTCGCGACCGGCGCGACGAGCACCACGCGGTCGTTCGCGTCCACCGCCGTGCCGTCGGCCTTCACGCCCTCGAACACGCCGTCCTGCGACCACACGAGCGCGTAGCACTCGCCGTCCCGCACCGTCGTGCCGTCCAGATACGTGTCCGGGCCCGGCGTCGAGAACGAGATCAGCGTGTCGTTCACAGCCGCAAGCGAAGCCAGCGCCAGCCCCGCCACGGCCATCGTCAAAGTCAACTTCTTCATGTCAGCGTCCTTTCCCTCTTGGCCGATTACTGCTGAGCGACCGGTTCGTTCTTGAGCTCCGGTTCGTTCTTGAGCTGATAGTAGACCTTCGTCACGCCGGACGCGGCAACCGGGACAGTCAAGTCAACCGCCGTCGTGTTCGCCACAAGCTCGATCTTACCGTTCATCTTGTCCGGCGACGTGCCCCACACGACCACGTTCTGGCGCCCTTTCGACGGCGTCATCTTCGGAACGGTCAGCGTCACCCAGACTTTCCCGTTTTCGTCCGCCATCGACATGGCCGTGATGACATACGTCTTGCCGTCGCCGACCGGGAGGCCCGTCTGGTACTTCTGCAGCGCGGACATGCCCGAATTGTCCGGGAGCGTCGGCGCCTCGGCCTGGGCGCGCGTGATGCCCTGCTCGGCGATCCACTGGTACGGCACGCCGCTAGCCGTCGAGCCGCCGATGTCGGCCAGCGGCGGCTGGACGTCGCCCAGGCCCTCGCCATACTTCACCACGACCTCGTCGATCGCCGTCGAGCCGACGACCTTCAGGCTTGAAAGCTTCTGGACCGTCGCCGTGTTCAGCTTGTACCACGACCCGATGGCCGCAGACGCCCCTTCGGGGTCGGACGTCAGATATCCGTCCGCCGTCATCAGCGGCTCGCCGTCGAGGCGGATCTGGCATGTCCTGTGGCCGTAGTCGAACGTGAAGCTCACGCGGTGCCAGGCGCCCTCGGCGTACTGCGTCTCGCCGAGCGCGTACCAGCCAGTCACGTCGGCCCGATTCTTGCAGTAGGCCTTGAGCGTGCCGTCCGTCTCGACGCCGAGCGCGATCTGGATGCCGCCCGTCGTCTCCTCGCCCGTCGGCAAGGCGAGCGCCTCGTCCGGCCGCGAGATCTGGATCATCATGTCGACCGTCGCCGGCTTGCTCTCCGTCGTGGCGGCCGTGCAGGTCACAGAACCGTCAACGGAGAGGTAGAGCTTGTCCGTCGCTGCATTGATCGGCGACCCCACGCCCGCCGGCTTCGCATAGCCGACGGTCTGGTTCGTCACCGAGCCGTAGCCCTCCCACGTGCCCGGCTTGTCGCCCCCGAGCTGCGTCAGGTCACCTGTCACCCTCGCGAACTGCTGCGAGACAATCGTCGTCTCGGTCTCGGCGGCCGTCAACGCGGCGGACAAAACAACCCCGCCCGCGCAGAGCGCGGCGGTGAGAATCTTCTTTTTCCGTAGCATCACACCATACCTCCTAAGTCGATGTCAGTGCAAGTGTATCATAATTTTTTGTCAGGAATCAAGAGTATTTTGATTTTTATCGATTTGCCGCCAGGGAGGGTCACAATTTATCGCGCCGTCCCATGTGTACCACCGCCCCCGGCGCGGGATGCACATGGGGACGACCACGGAACGACATCGGGGACGACATCGGGGACGCGGGCCGCCGGGGACGTCGGCCCCTACCATGTGCGACGTGCCCGTGCCGAGTGCGACGTGCCCCTGCCGAACGTGTCGCGTCCGGGATTGCATGGTCGGGCGCGGGTCTGGCGCGCGCGGCGATGGGGGAGGGCTACGGGCGGGAGAAGAAGTCCACGATGCGGGCGGTCTTGTCGGGGTCGACGCCGTGGGGATGGTGGCCGAAGAGCGCGCGCTTCTCCACCTCCACCTTCCCGCCCGCCGCCCTGAGGCGCGCGGCGAAGGGCTCGCAGTTCTCCGCCGGCAGGACGGTCTGGTCCTGTCCGCCGTAGAGGATGAGGACGGGGATGCCGGCCTTCGCGATCCGCTCCGCGAGGTTGACGGGCATGCGCGGATCCTGTGCCCACGCGCCGTCCTTCGGGGCCGTGGCCTTCCACGGCCCCAGTCCGTTCGCGTTCGCGCGGGCGAACGACTGGAAGTTCAGGAGCGGCGCATCGTAGTAGATCCGCCGCACGTTCTGCGGGTGCGCGGCCGCGTAGCGGGTGGAGAAGAAGCCGCCCCAGCTCATGCCGATCAGGTTCGCCTGCGGGGCGAAGCGGAGGTCCTTCACGAGGAACGCCTGGAAGGCCGCCGCCGCCGCGACGCCCGCATCGTCCATCCGCGTGTCGAAGAGTTCCAGCGTGACGTGGTGGTAGCCCTTCTTCAGGAGGTCGGGGACGCCCGTGCGGTCGACGAACGCTTCGGCCCACTGCATCGTCCACGTCCAGGGCGTCCCCGGGAGCGGCGCCACGGAGGGCTCGACGACCCAGCCGACGCGGCCGTTGAAGTCGAACTTCGTCCGGCGGTAGCCATACCACATGTCCTCGCCGACGATGCGGTGCGCCGCCGCGATGCGCGCGCGCAGCGACTGCCCGGCGCGCTCGGCGTCCATCTCCGCGTTGACGTGGCGGATGACGGCGATCTCGTTCGGGTCGTAGGGGCGCAGGGACGGACGGCGGAGATCGTGGAACCATTTCGTGAAATCGAGGCGGCCCAGCCGCTCGGGATGGCCGTCGACCTTCCGCCACATCGACTCCCACGGCTCGTGCGTCTGGTACTTGCCGTTCACGTAGCCCCACATCGTGCAGCCGATGCGGTTCTGCGCGAAGAACGGGTAGACGTCCTGCACGCCGCAGCCGAACAGGCGCGCGAGCCACTCCGTGTTCACCAGCGGACGCCCGAAGCGCGTCTTCAGCTTCTTCGCGTAGGCGATCTGCGCGGACAGGTTCTGGTACGAATGGTAGCTGACGATGTCGTTCAGCTCCGCGCCGACGGCCTCGGCGACGCCGTTCGTCCAGTTCGCCTCACCCGTCCAGATGTCGGCCGTGAGCGGCTGGTCGGGATCGATGCGCCAGGCCAGCTCGAAGAGCCGGCGGATGTGCGGCGGCGAGATGCGTCCGCGCCCGTTGTTGCCGGGCTCGTTCCAGAGGTTCCAGAAGAGGATGCGCCGGTCGCGCGCGTACTTCGCCAGGAACGCCTCGCACATCCCGAAGAAGTCCTCGCAGAGCGCGGGATCGTCGACGGCCGTGTAGCCGGCCTGCCCCGGGAAGCTGCCGTGCTGCGAAAGCCGCCGCCCGCCGTGGTAGCCGAGGTCCCACGTCTGCTCGCCCATTTCGGGCAGCGACCAGAGCGGCTTCGGACGCGAGCAGTCGTTCCCGAAGACGAGGATGACCCGCACGCCGTGCCGGTCGAAGATGTCGAGCATGCGCTCGAAGCGCCGCAGGATGCCGTCCCGCTCGGCGCGCCACACGGCAAGGCCCTGGTCGCCGAGGACGATGCGCGCGGCGTTGAAGCCGTCCTGCTGCATCAGCGCCACCTCGCGCTCCATCTCGGCGAAGCGCGCCTCGCTGCCGTACGCCTGCCACTGGTCCACGCGGTTCGCGCAGCTCGCGGGCATGTAGTTGCAACCCCGGATCCAGGGCTGGGCGTTGTACCACGCCCACGCCTTCTCCTTCGTCCAGGGGGCCGTGCGCGCGGCGGCGAGCGGCAGGGCCGCCAAGGCCGCGAGGGCGAGGGCGGGCAGCAGGTGGGAAACGGGACGGATCTTCATGTTTTCTCCTTTTCTTCAATGGCCGGGGCCTGGAACGGGCGGGACGGGATACGGAAGGGGGCCGAGCGCAGCGGCCGCCCCGCGTGGCCGAAGCACTCACGCGGCGTGGCGACGACGACGAGATCCTCGCCCGGCGGCAGGTCCTTGAGGGCGACCAGCCAGTCCGTCGGGCGGGCCGCCTCCGCGTCCGGCAGCGAGAAGCCCGCCGCGAACACCTTGCCGGACGCCACGGTGCGCGCGCCGCTTTGCACGGCGACGTCGTAGGTGAACACGCGGCAGCCGTCCACGGCCCCCGCAGGCGGAATCACCGCGCGCACG
>URIT01000007.1 GCA_900547945.1 uncultured bacterium | reverse complement strand
GGCGTTGTCGCGCGCGCCTGGAGGCGGTTGACCCCGTGCGTGAGGCCGCGCCGCAGGCAGCGGAGGCCGCGCAGGTCCGTGACGCCGAGCGCGAGCTGGAGGGCGACGAGCGGGTTGCGCAGGAGGAAGTCCGCCTCCTCGGCGCGCAGGGGCTCCATGTGGTCGACGAGGGCGCGGTCGTACGCCTCCGCGTACCAGAGGCGGCGGGCCTCCCGGCGCGCCCCGCGCGGAAGCTCTCCCGCACCTCCTCCGAGACCGCCCGTGCCGCCTCGGCCGCAAAGTCAGGTTCATCGTTCCCAGTTCCCCCAAAAACGCCCATTGTGGTATAATAGCGTTCATAGAAAAAAAAGAGAGAAAAACTTAGAATGCAGTACACCGTCAAATACCGAAACGCTGACGGCCTAATGGATTATGCCGTAGTCGAGGCCGCCTCCCGTGCCGATGTGTTCCCGCTTCTCAAGAAGCGCGGAATCTCCCCGGTCTCGGTAACGGTGGGCGTTCACAAGAATGCCCGCCCATCCGCTTCTTCGCCCAAACATCCTACGCTGGTGCGTGGCATCCTCGCGGGGGGCTGCGTTGTCGCGCTGGCTCTCGGTGCGTGGTGGTGGTTCAGCGGTCGCTGGGCGACCGCCCTACCTCCCGAGAAGCCTGCCAAGCCGAAGGTTGTAAAGCCGAGGCCGCAGCCACAGCCGCCCGCGCCGAAACCGAAACCGGTGGTCGAGCAGAAGGTCGAAACGCCCAATGGGCCGCCATGGCCGGAGAAGTCGCCGCACCCCGATGGCGAGTGGCGGCACGGAGAAGGCCCGCGCTCCATCGCTGTCACGAACGGATGCCTCGTCACCTACCCGCATTATCCGGGAGTTCAGATGATCTTGCCCCACCCCGCTTTCGCCGCGCCGTTCGAGACGCTTCTCGACAACGAAATCGCCCGCATCATATCGGCGAAGCCGGGTGATGACTTCATCGACGTTCCTCTCCCGAAGAACTTTGACGAGAAGTTCGTGGAGTCTCTTCTCGTGCCGATCAAGGTCAACGAGGACGACACTCCCGAAAAGGCGGAGCTGAAGAGGCAGGTTCTGGAGGCACGTAAGGTTCTCGTCGAGGCGGCGAAGCGCGGCGAGTCGCCAAGGCAGATTCTCGAAGAGGAGGCGAAGACGCTCCGCCGCCTCATGCAGACACGCGACAACTTCCAGCGGATCGTCAACGAGCAGATACAGAACGGCGCGACAGACCAGGAGATCAACGACACCGTCAACGCCGCGAACAAGATGCTCGAGCGCGAAGGCTCCGACGGAAAGGTCATGCTTCCGTGGAAAACGAAACTACGCCTCAAGCAGGGCAAGGCCAAAGGCACTATTCAGGATTGAAACAAGGAGAAGGGAAATGAAAAAGATTATTTTAGTATTAGGAATGGCTGTAATGTCCGCCTGTGCAGTTGCGGCGGACAACGCTGCGGCGAATGAGGACGCACGCCCTCCCGCCGTGAAGAGAACCAACAAGGAGATCATGGCGCAGATCGCCATGAAACGCTACGGCGGCAAGATTCGCCAGCCCAACACGGAGCGCGGCGAGATCGTGTTCGTCAACACGCAGAAGACGGTTGACACCAAGGTTCTCGAAAAGGCAATCGAGAAACTGGAGCGTCAGTTCAAGTACATCGTCAAGGTGTCCGACAAGGACATGGCGAGCAGCGCCGGCAGGTTTGTGATCCATCTTGAAGACCTCGACCGTCCGGAACGCATCCTTCTCGCGCCGGAGAACTTCTGGGTGAGCGTGAACGTGAAGAGCCTCGCCGCCGACAACCCTCCGAAGGTCATCCTCGCCGACCGGTTCGAGAAGGAGGTGCGCCGTGCGTTTGCGTTCGTGTGCGGCGGCACGTGCGGAACCGAGCCCAACGGCATCTGCCGGATGGTGAAGAGCCTTTCCGACCTCGACGCGATACCGGGGCTCGACTTCGCGCTCGATGTTGAGGCTCGCATCGTCAACAATATGCGCGAGACGGAAATCAAGCCATACCGCATCGCAAAATACTCCGAGGCAGTCCAGGAAGGCTGGGCTCCCGCCCCCACCAACGACGCGCAAAAAGCCATTTGGGACAAGGTTCACGCTCTGCCCACCGAGCCGATCAAGATCAAGCCCGAAACGAAGAAGGTCACGGAATAGCCCTGCCGAATGTCGCTTGTCGAAAGTCGCTACGGATGTCGGCCGCCGATTGTCGAATGTCCCTGATGCCCTATGAAATACACCTACGCCTACAAAACCTCTGATGGAATCCGCCACGAGGATTCCATGAATGCCTCCTCACGCGAGGAGGTATTCGAGACATTGCGGGCGAAAGGCATCAAGGCGATAAAGGTGGTCGCCGCCGACGGCTCGAAGGCCAACGGCGAGGTGCGTGGCGTTCGCAAGCGCGTCGTAGCCGCCGTAGCCGTCGCTGTCGCGCTTGCAGTCGGTACGGTCGCGTACTTGGCCGGGGAGCGCCAGAACGCCCCACAGGGCGATTTAGGCGACAATCCGGCGGCTCAATCCCCGCGCCACCAGATCTACGGCGATCCGGCGATTGTGAGTCGGTTTGACAATGGCGACTTCACGGACGTTCTCGACCGCGAGGGTGACCGGATGCTTGCGGCGTTTGCACAGCCGGGCAAAATATGTGGAGGCGCGTCGAGGTTTCCGAGTGCCGCCTTTGATGCCTACGCAGCAAACGACCTTGCAGCAGATCACGATCTTGTCATCTCTGCCGATGATTCGCGTGAGGCGCAGGAACTGAAGCAGATCGTAAACGGGATGCGCGAGGAGATGCGGGAGTACCTTGCCAACGGCAACGGAACGGCGCGTTCCTACTGGCGGAGGCTCAACGAGCGGTCTCTTTCCGAAATGCAGATTTACGAACGCATCGTCCGCGAACTCAAGAACGAAACCTCCCATGCTGTGTGGGAGGAGAAGAACGACGCGCTCCGTCGCATCGGTCTGCGGACGATTCCGAATCCGCATGAGTAGTCCGTATCCCCGCTCCAATTCCAGTCATCCAGCCCGATCCGTTTCCTAACAACTTTATCGGTACCATTGATGTTGCGGTTCCAGCAGAACCGCAATCATAATTTTTGTTTATCCCTGCGCCCACTACGGCGGCGCAGTACAGGCCGACGGAATTTCCTCTGCTAATACAGTCGGCTACCAAGCGAAGAACGTGACGGCTGGCGACCGCGCCATGCGCTCGGCGGCGACCTTCCTCCTCATCGGCGAGAATCCGACGGCGATCAAGATCTCCGACATCAAGCAGACAGCGGGTGATCCCGGTGACCTTACGCTTTGCACCTACAATGACAATGTAACGCGCCAAGCTCAGTACTGGTTCTTCTCAACGGAGGCAACTGGTGGTGAACTTAATGAGGGGTGGTATCTCCTCAACAGCAACGACGAACCACAATTTGAACTTGGTATTCAAGACACTTCACTTCCGTATGGACAGGGGTGCGTAATTGTTTCGGCAAATGGCAGCGCGGAGTACACTTCTGCAGGTGAAGTTGATTCCATCAAGCGCGAATTCTCGGTTACTGCCGGTGCGCGTAAAATGATGGGCAATGTCCTTCCGAGGACTGTTCAGTTGAGCGAACTTAAGCAGACTGTGGGCGATCCTGGAGACCTTACTTTTTGCACATACGACAATAACGTAACCCGGCAGGCCCAGTACTGGTACTTCTCGTCCGAAGCAACCGGCGGCGAACTTGAAGAAGGCTGGTATGTTCTTAACAGCAACGATGAACCACGGTTTGAACTTGGTGTCCAGAATTTCGACATAGCCTCTGGTGCTGGATTTGTGGTTGTGTCTGCCAATAGCTCGGCTGTTCTCCAGTTCCCGAAGGCTATCAACAAGTAACGATTTGAACTGTCGAACACGGTGTTCGACAGTTCAATAACAAACAAAGGAAATGAAAATGAAGAAACTCATGTTTATGCTGGCGGCTGTCGCGATGGCGGCGTCTGTCCATGCGGCATCGGTATCGTGGACGTCCGGTGCATTGTATAATGCATCAGGATCAAAGGTCGCAAATTCTGCTACCTTGTATGTTTACCTCATGGATAAAACGACCTATGACGGGTTGTCTGACGTGTGGGCTACATACGGTGATGATGTCAAGGCAGGAGGCACTACTGCCGCAAATGCTGGTGGAACCCAAACGGGCAAGTACACCCATAAGGCCAGTGTAGTTGCACCAAACGGAACGGCGGTAGCCAATACAACGTACTATGCCGCAATCATTGCGACATACGGTACTGGTGACAGTATGATGTACTACGCCGAAAAGGCGTCCGTCACGACTGGAGATGATAGCAATGGTTCTTTCACAACTTTTGGTGCAGGAACGATTGCATCGCAGACGGCTGCCGCATCCGCATGGTCTTCGGCAGGCTCTGTTCCAGAACCGACCTCTGGCTTGCTGATGCTCGTCGGTCTTGCAGGTCTCGCCCTGCGTCGCGGCCGACGGTGCTAAGCTAATACACCTTGGCTGTCTCGCTACGCTCGGCTGTTCCGTGTGTAATCTGACGCGATCAGGTAAAGACGAAGAAGCCGCCCTCGTGAGAGGCCGGCTTCTTTGCATTCATACGCAGTTATACGTTAGGCACGTTTGCGGCGGAGCGCAAGGCCGGCAAGTCCCACGAGCATCAACAGACCGCTCGTAGGTTCGGGCACGGCGACCGACTGCCAGCCACTTGCTGCGGCTGCAGCGGAGTCGAGATGCCCAGCACCAAAGGTCGTGTAACCGCCATTAGCATCGTCACCAGTTATTACGGAGGCTTTCTCGGCATAGTATTTCATGTCATCGCCAGTACCATACGTCGCAATGATTGCTGCGTAATAGGTGGCGTTAGCGACAGCAGAGCCGTCTGGTGACGGAACGGAAGCCTTGCTGGTGTACTTGCTTGATGTGGTCTTGTTGTCCGCACTCGTACCACCAGTTTTCACGTCGGCACCGTATGTTCCCCAAATGTCTGTAAGCCCATTGTATGCGTCAGCATCAGCAAGCATATAGACATAGACGGTAACGGAGTCTCTTACCTTCGCACCTTCTGCGCTATACATCGTAGTTGAACCCCACGATACAGTAGCTGCTTGGACAGACGCTGCCATCGCGACAGCCGCCAGTATAAACATTAGTTTCTTCATTTTCATTTTCCTTTGTTTGTCATTGATCCGTCGAACACTGTGCTCGACAGTTCAAATTGTTACTCGTTGATTGCCTTCGGGAACTGAAGGACGGCCGAGCTGCTACTCGAAACGATTACAAATCCTTCTCCAGAAGCAATTGTAAAGTCTTGCGTACCTGCCTCAATGTTGGGTTCACCATAGCTATTAATGCTGTACCACCCAGCATCGATACCTTCGCCCTCTGCAACTTCGTCAGAGAAATAGATGTACTGTGCCAGGCGCGTTACGTTGTTATCGTATGTGCAGAAAACCAAGTCGCCAGGATCACCAACCGTTTGCTTTAGTTCACTCAACCGAGTCGCCCTTGGAAGGACGTTCCCCATCATTTTACGAGTACCTGCTGTGACAGAGAACTCCCGCTTGATGGAATCGACTTCACCCGCAGATGTGTATTCCGCACTTGAGCTCGTTGAGTTGATTACACACCCCTGCCCATAAGGGAGGGCGACATTCTGTACTCCTGCCTCAATATTGGGTTCGCCATAGCTATTGACGCTGTACCACCCCGCATCGATGCCTTCGCCCTCTGCAACTTCATCAGAGAAATAGATGTACTGTGCCAGGCGCGTCACGTTGTCGTTGTAGAGACAGAGCGTAAGATCACCGGGATCACCCGCAGTCTGCTTGATGTCGGAGATCTTGATCGCGGTCGGATTTGCACCGACATTGAGGAAGGTTGCCGCCGTGCGCATTGCGCGGTCGCCAGCCGTCACGTTCTTCGCTTGGTACCCCACCGTATTGGCCGAGGTGATGCCGTCGGCCTGTACTGCGCCGCAGTTTTTCGCGTACCCCCTTGAAGCCGGCTCCGCTATAGGATAAGTTGCATCAATTCTTTGCCCTTATGGGCGAATTGAACGACGCCGAGATGTGAGTCGTCCAAGATACGGTGATCGAGGAAGGCTCGGTGCCTTTTGTAAATCTCCTATACGAGAGAATAGACATGGTAGGCAAAACTACAACTACGATTGCCCGCCTGTAATGGGCGAGGGACTTTTTCAACGCACTTGTCACAAAGCGGAAGGTCGCGCTTCGGCTGGGACGCCTCTCCGCAGCAGGCATCAGATACATGCTTCGTGCTGACGTGATGAAGGACGTGTGTGCCGGACGCAGGGATGTCGCCTCCCTGACCAACGATGACCTTGAACTCCGAATTGAGCAAAAAGGCGTCGACATGAGAATTGGGATCGACATCGCCCACTTGGCATACAAGCGGCTTGTCGATCTGATGATCCTTGTTTCGGGCGACAGTGATTTTGTGCCCGTGGCGAAACTCGCTCGTCGCGAGGGGCTGGATTTCATTCTCGATCCGATGGGCGCACATACCGCTGCTGACTTGCGAGAACACGTCGATGGCGTGAAGTCACACTACGCAGAACTATAAACCGCCCTGTTTTCACTTCCCATTTTGCGAAAAATTTTATTGCCCCCCCTTGACAGCGATGGCCGAATATGAGATAACATATGCGTCTCTTTTAGGAGGATTAGGTCAATTCATAACGGCCAAGTCTTTTTAGGAGGGATACCTCGGCGGCATGGTGTCGTTGGGGGCAAACAAAAGCCTCATCAGAAGGAGCAGAAGTACGATTGAAACGAGTAACGGTCTGGGTATCGTGAAAGCGAGATCGTGCAGATGTTTCGGAAGGTGAGAAACCGGACAGAGTTCCGGGGAAAAGGAAGACGAAAATGAAGAAACTAATGATTGCTGCGACGCTCGTTGCGTTCTGCGGCGCAGTACAGGCCGACGGCATCACCTCGGCCAATACAGTAGGTTACCAAGCCAAGTCGGTGGCGGGCGGCGACCGCGCCATGCGGTCTGCGGCGACCTTCCTCCTCGTCGGCGAAAATCCGACGGCAATCAAGATCTCCGACATCAAGCAGACCTCCGGCGATCCCGGCGACCTCACGCTCTGCCTCTACAACGACAACGTGACGCGCCTTGCAAGTTATTGGTATTTTTCTTCCGAGGCTACTGGCGGCGAACTCGATGAGGGTTGGTATCTTCTCGACAACAACGGCGAACCAGATTTTGAGGGTGGCGTGAAAGATGCATCACTTCCGTATGGGCAGGGTTGCGTGATTAACTCGCTAAATTCAAGTGCTGAATACACTTCCGCTGGTGAGGTCGATTCCATAAAGCGCGAGTTCACCATTCCTGGAGGTGCGCGAAAGATGATGGGTAATGTCCTCCCAAGGTCGGTTAACTTGAGCGAGATTAAGCAAACGGTTGGTGATCCCGGTGATCTTACTTTCTGTACCTACAACAATAACGTTACACGTACTGCGAGCTACTGGTTCTTTTCGACCGAGGCGACCGGTGGCGAACTTGAAGAGGGATGGTATCTCCTCGACAACAATGGCGAGCCCGATTTCGAGAAAGGCCCACAGGATTTGACACTTGCGTCTGGGCAGGGATTTGTTATCAATTCCCTTAACAGCAGCGCAGTGCTTCAGTTCCCGAAGGCCATCAATGAGTAACGATTTGAACTGTCGAGCACAGTGTTCGATGGATCAATAACAAACAAAGGAATGAAAATGAAGAAACTAATGTTTATGCTGGCAGCCGTTGCGATGGCGGCATCAGTCCATGCTGGATCTGTATCTTGGGGAACTGTCAGTATGTACGATGCCGACGGAGCCAAGATTAAAGACGCGGCCACTGTGTACGTCTATCTCATGGATAAGACAACATACGATGGCCTAACTGATGCGTGGGCATCCTACGGCGATAACGTCAAAGCTGGCGGTTCAGAGGCTGCAAATGCCGGTGGCACGAAGACTGGTAAGTACACGCACAAGGTTAACATCTATGCCCCTAATGGTACGGCTACGGCTATCACCACGTATTATGCCGCTATCATTGCGACATATGGAACTGGCGATGACATGAAGTACTACGCTGAAAAGGCTTCTGTCACGACTGGTGAAGATGGCGAAGGCATGTACCAGTTCGGCGCTGGCAAACTTGACACTGCCGTCTCTGCAGCAAGTTCCTGGTCTGCTGCGTCATCGGTTCCAGAGCCGACGAGCGGCCTACTTATGCTCATTGGCATGGCGGGTCTTGCGCTCCGCCGTAAACACACCTAACGCACACGGGAGGGTTGCGCTTGTCGTGACCACCTAACGCAAAGAAGCCGTCCTCTCGCGAGGACGGCTTCTTTGTCTTTATGCAGTCGCATAGGACTGCGACCCTCCCGAATTACGCACGACGGCGACGCAGGGCAAGACCCGCGAGACCGACGAGCATCAGCAAACCAGAGGTCGGCTCTGGGACGGCGGCGGACTGCCAATTGCTCGCAGCTCCAGCGACCGAGTCGAGTTTGCCAGCGGCAAACGAGTACATTGCATTGGCGTCATCACCCGTCGTGACCGATGCCTTTTCTGCGTAGTACTTCATGTCATCACCAGTACCATACGTCGCAATGATAGCGGCGTAGTAGGTGGTGTTAGCGACAGCCGTACCATTCGGTGCGCTGGTAGAAGCCTTACTCGTTAGGCTTGCCGTTTTAGTGCCGCCTGCGTTAGATGCAGTCGTACCACCCGCCTTGACATCATCACCGTAAGTAGCCCAAACGTCACTCAAGCCATCGTATGTAGCCTGATCCACGAGATAGACATACATCGTGGCCGTTGCCTTGACTTTTGAACCCTCCGCATTGTACATGGTAACCGAAGACCATGTAACCGATGCTGCATGGACAGACACCGCCATCACGGCAGCCGCCAGCATAAACATGAGTTTCTTCATTTTCGTTTTCCTTTTTTCGTTTCCTGTTATTGAGCCATCGCACACTATGCGCGACAGTTCAAATCGTTATTCATTGATGGCCTTCGGGAACTGAAGCACCGCGCTACTGTTAAAGGAGTTGATAACAAACCCCTGGCCAGAGGTAATCGTGAAGTCCTTGACTCCAGCCTCGACATCAGGCATTCCATCCGAATCAAGGATGTACCAGCCCGAATCGATCTCTGCTTCTGCCGCAGCCTCCGCAGACACGTAAATGTACTGCGCAAGTCGAGTCACGTTGTTGTCGTAGGTGCAGAAGATGAGGTCTCCAGGGTCACCAACAGTCTGCTTCAACTCACTAAGCAGAATGTCGCGTGGGAGGACATTACCCATCATCTTGCGAGCTCCGACGGGGACGGAAAATTCGCGCTTGATGGAATCGACCTCACCAGCCGATGTGTATTCGGCGGAACTACTCAGCGAGTTAATAACGCAACCTTGTCCGTATGGCAGATCCACATCCTTGACACCAGCCCCGACATCAGGCATACCATCCGAATCAAGGATGTACCAGCCAGAATCAATCTCGGCTTCCGCCGCAGCTTCCGCCGACACGTAGATGTACTGCGCAAGGCGCGTCACATTGTCATTGTAGGTGCAAAAAACCAGATCGCCGGGATCACCCGCTGTCTGCTTGATGTCGGAGATCTTGATCGCCGTCGGATTCTCGCCGATGAGGAGGAAGGTCGCCGCCGAGCGCATGGCGCGGTCGCCAGCCGTCACGTTCTTCGCTTGGTAGCCGACTGTATTAGCAGAGGAAATTCCGTCGGCCTGTACTGCGCCGCCGTGTGGATTGCGGAGATAATAAGAAATCGAAAGCGGGGAACCGCGCTTTTCGTGCATTCCCCGCTTTTCTCAAATCAAGTCCGTGACGCGGATGTTGTCGATGTTGGGCTGTGCGGGATCGGCGTAGTAGTGCATGATGGTGCGGATGTCATCGCCGGAGATCGACACGGCCATTTCCGCGCCGAATTTCTGATAGACGTGGTCGACGCATATTTTGCGCAGTTCATACGCGCCCTTGGTTCCCGTGAAGCCCATGCCGCGCATGGCGGCGTTCAGCTCGTCGAACACGGCCTCGTCGAGTTCCGGCGGATCGTCGCCGTTGAAGAGTGTGCGCATCTGCGCCCAGATCGACGGATGCACGGGCCACTTCACGACTCTCCCCGATGAGTGTTCCGTCTTGCGCGGCGTGTAGTTCAGGAACACGCGTCCGTCGCGTTCCACGAAGTTGTCGCGCTTAAGGCGCATGATGTCGCCGTTGCGCATGGCGAACTCGAGCATCATCGTGGCCGCGAACCACAGCTCCCCCGGGCGCAGGGCGACGTACCACTCCTTGACCTTGGCGAGGGTGGCCTCGTCCGGGCGGCGGTAACGCGGGGCCTTCGGGCGGTGCCCGAACGACGGGAACGGCGGTATCTTCCAGCCGCGGTCCTCGTAGTACGGCAGAACCCACTTGGCGAAGAGCTGCCGCAGCTGGTAGAGCGACGAGATCGCGGTGATGGGGCGCGTACCGTCCTTCAGCATGTCGGCGAGGTACTTGTGGATGAGCGGCGGCTTGATGACCGAGACGAGCGGGAAGTCCTCGTCGAGCGCCATGCGGTCGTGTCCGCAGCGTTCCCTGCGGTCGTTCACCCAGCGCATGAAACGCCGGTAGCCCACGAGGGTGTTCTTCACGGTCCCCTCGTTGGGGCGACCGCATTTCAGACTCTCGATCTGTGCAGATTCGAGATAGACCTTGAGCATCTTGTTCATTGTCGGTGTCGTCATCGTTTTTCATTTCCTTTCCACTAATAGGGCAATTTTATGCCATGGGGATTGCCTAATCGTTAGTTTTTCTGCCTAATCGAGTTGTGCGAATGGGCAGAAAATATTATAATTTAGGCAACTCAAAAAGGAAATATTATGCACATTTTCGACTACAAGAACGCTCCTGTGAAACTTCTCACGCCGGAAATAACGGCGTTGCTCTCTGCTATACATGAATACAAAGGCAAGCAGGAGCTTTACCTCAATGCAAGGCCAGACGTACTCAAAGCATTGATTGAAGTCGCAAAAGTGCAATCAACCACATCTTCAAACCGCATTGAGGGCATTTCCACGTCTGATGCACGTATGCGCGAACTGATGTCGCAGAAAACGATTCCGCGAAACAGGAACGAGAAGGAGATTGCCGGGTATCGTGATGTTCTCAAGACAATACACGAAAGCCACGACTTCATCGCCATCACGCCAAACGTGCTGCTGCAACTCCACCGAGATCTCTATTCCAAGCTGCCGCAGGGAATCGGAGGGCATTGGAAGTTGAACGACAATGTCATCGAGGAGACCGATGCCGCCGGAAACACGTTCGTCAGATTCCGCCCGGCAAGCGCAGTCGAGACGCCCGGCGCGATGGGATCGCTCTGCACGGAATACCGTCGGGCGGTCGATGACGGGAGGTTTGATCCTCTCATGCTCATTCCGATGTTCATTTTCGATTTCCTCTGTGTTCATCCGTTCCACGACGGAAACGGCCGCATGAGCCGTTTGCTCACGCTGCTGCTGCTCTACCGTTCCGGCTTCATGGTGGGCAAGTACATAAGCCTCGAAATGCTCATAGAGGACTCGAAGGCCGAATACTACGAGGCGTTGCAGACGAGTTCCGGGATTTGGTACGAGAACGACTGCGACATGAGGCCGTTTGTGCAGTACACGCTTGGCATAATCCTGAAAGCGTACCGCGAACTCGAATCTCGTGTGGAAGGCATCGTCACGTCCCGAATGAGCAAGGCAGACCGCATACGCGCCGTAGTGAATGCAACGCTTGGCAAGGTGACGAAGCGCGACATACTCGCCAAATGTCCGGACATCAGCACGGCGATGGTTGAAATGACATTGAAAGCCATGCTTGACGCGGGGACGATCAGCAAGACGGGCAGGGGCCGCTCAACGGCATACGTCCGCAACGATTAACAGTTTCCTGATTCCAAATTACCGCGTTTTTCCCAACGGCAGGGTACGTCGCCCCGCGACCACCAAGCTCACCCCTGCCTACCGTCCCACGGGAGGAACGCGCTTCCGAGCGTCCATGACCGCCGCCTTTAGGAATAAAATTCGCACTTACCGCTTTACGCCCCACGATGGCGCGGTATTGGATCGTTTACGTTTCATTGCATCTTCATGCGTCTTCACTCTCGCCACATACGACCTTCTCCAGCAGGGCAATCTCATCGTCCGTCAATTCCGAAAAGAACGCCCGCCGCCGTTGTGCCAGCGGGCGGACGCGACAAGCGCGTCCCTCCCGGCGAAGCGGCGGACGGGGCGGGGCGAGGGGCGGACGGACGCGACGGAGCGCGTCCCTCCCGGCGGGGCGGCGGGCGGCTCTAAAACGTCTTGCCGACGAGGTGCCTGCGGTAGGCGCAGGCCGTTTCGTTGATCTCGCGCGCGTTCACGCGCAGGTTGTCGAAGACGCCCTTCCCGCCGTCCTTCCCGACCTCCAGCACCGTGTTAAGCGCCTCCGCCCTGCAGAAGCCGACCGTGAAGTCGCGCACGATCGACCCGAATGCACCCTCCGCGCGGAACGCCGTGTGGCGCAGGCCCTTGTTCGGCGCATACCAGAAGCAGAAGCACTTGTGGTAGACGCCCGAGGTGCCCGGCGCCTCCAGGAAGCCGATGCTGAAGTGGTCGCTGTAGCAGAAGTCGAAGAAGTTGTTCGAGGCCCGTACGTTGAAGCCGCAGCTCGTCCCGTAGTCCGCATAGCTGCAGGTGTAGAGCGGATGGACGTTGCGGAGGCAGTTGCCGCCCGAACGGAGCAGCACGCCCGTGTGAACGTCCGCGATGCGCAGGTTCGTGAAGGTGTTGTCGTAGCCCTCCACGAGGACGCCGATGGAGTTCGTGGCCCCGTTGCCGACGATGTTCACGTCGAGGATGTCGCAGTCGGACGAGCCGTTGTTCGCACCGCGCTTGACGTGGACGCCCACGCGCACGTGCTTGATCGCGACATCGCGGATGCGCGTCTCGCGTCCGCCGTCGATCGAGACGCCGTTCGCGATGCCGCTTCCGTCCAGCATGCCGCCCGTGAGGCCGTAGTTGCTGCCAATCGTGCGGATGTCGTTCGCCGGATGGCTTGCGCCGAGCCGCACCAGGGCCTCGGGGGAGGACCATCCCGGCGCGGCCTTGAGGACGGCGTAGTGGGAGAGGCGCAGGTCCACGCTCCGGCGCGGATGCGCGGGCGTGAGGATGGGCTTCGCGAGGAGGTACGTGCCGTCCGGGAAGTAGAGCGTGCGGTTCGGGTTCGCGTCGATGAGACGCTGCAGGGCGTCCGACACGTCCGCCCCGCCATCGGCCACAAGATGGTCCGTGACGACCACAAAGCCCTGCCGCGCCGCCTCCGGCGCCGCCAAACCGCCCAGCGCCACCAGCGCGCAGACCACCATGCCGCACATCTTTCCGACCATTTCCGTCCTGTCCTTTCCTTCCTGAAAACGCGGCGCACGCCGCCACACACAGTATAGCATGTTCCGTGCGGACGTGCGGAAAATCCACATACGCCTGCTCCGGCTGTTTCGAGATTTCGAGAATTTCCCCTTGCGAAGGGAACATGGGTCTTGGTATCATGTCGAAGTTGCGGTTCTTCAGAATTTCTTTTCTCGTGGGGCGACGGGTATTTTTCGCCCTGTCTCGTGACTTTTCGTTCACCCCTCAACGCAACGAGGTGAAGCATGAAGAAGAAAGAGACGATGCGCGCGCGCCTGGGGACGGCCGGGCGGCTTGCGGGCGGACTGTTGGCCGGACTGCTGGCGATGACGGCGGCCCGGGCCAACGAAACAACGTGGATCGGCCCGGCGGCGGGCGGCGCGTGGCACGACGTCCAGAACTGGGACAACGGCGTGCCAACGGCGGACTCCACCGTCCACATCGCCGTGGAGGGCGACATGACGATCACGCCAGCGGCCCAGCAGAACGCCACCCTGCTCCGTCTCCGCGCGACAGGAGAAGGCACACTGACCATCCCCCACACGGGCAACGGCCTCTTCTTCGGCAAGGACGCGGACGGGAGTTGCGGCGTGGACATCTCGGAGGATGTCGTCTGCGTCGTCCTGACGACGTTCCAGCCCGCCTCCTTGAACCTCCTGCCGCACTTCGTCAAGGTCGGCGCAGGCACGCTGGCCCTCGGCGACGGCACGACGAGCCCCAGCTTCGGACGGGGGAGCTGGAAGTTCGCCGGCGTCGACATCGCCGCCGGCACGCTCCGCATCCACTACAAGGGAAGTTCCGACGCCTTCGACCCGGGGCGGCCCGCCATCCTGCACATCGGCCCCGGGGCGACGCTGGACGTCCAGGCACTCAACTGGCTGGTGAACTGGGGCCGCCTCGACGTGGCCGCGGGCGGCCTGGCAAACCTCAACGGCAAGCAGGACCTCATCGGCGGCCTCAGCGGCGCCGGCGTCGTCTCGAACGTCAACGAACTCACCTGTTCGCTGCAGGACGGCCCCTACCTCTTCACAGGGCGGATCTACGGCACCAGCCGGATCCTGCTCCAGCCCCACATGCCCGAAGCGTCCAGCAACTCCCCGGCCAAGGTGGCCTGCACCGTCGAACAGGGGCGCTTCATCGTGGGCCCGGAGGCGCTCGCGAACATGAACACCGTCCTCATCCCCGACGCGGCGGTGGACTACCCGCAGGCGCTCCAGTTCGCGCCCGGCTATCCGGAGGGGACGGTCTTCGCCGCGAAGAAGATCACCTATCCCGACGCCCTGGCGCTCTGCCTGGAGGACGCCGAGGGGAGGCCCGCCACCGTGCGGGCCGACATCCGCGCGACCGGCACCGCCCGCGCGCGGCGGACCTCCGGCAGCGGCACGCTCGTCCATGCCTCGGAAACGCTGTACACGACGAACACGCTCCTCGCGAACACGGGCGCGCTCGTCGCCACGGGGGTGGGCACGACGCTTCAGCTCGGGGACGGGCGCGACGCCGCTGCGGACGCCGTCGTCGCCGCGCGCGAAATCCGGCTCGCCGACGGTGGAATCCTCGCCGCGAACAACGTCGCGCCGTTCGCCCTGCCGCGCGTCGCGGGGAGCGGCACCGTCAACTTCCTCTCCGCCTCGGACGGACCGGGCGGTAACACGCTCACATTCGACGACCTCTCCCTCACAAACGGCACGCTCGCCGCCGCGCGTCCGTTCCCGCAGTTCGTCGTCAACGGCGGCATCTCCACGAACGTCACCTTCAACCCGAACGGGGCGACGGGCGCGGTCCTCACGGTACACGGCGGCTTCCTCCACGTCAGCGGCGGCGCAATGTCCGGCGGGGCGCAGTGTACCTTCCACCAGACGGGCGGCCACATCGTGACGGAGAAGCCGCTGAGCGGGTACCACGACGTCGCGTGGCAGTCCACGCCCAACGAGATCTTCTACCACATGAGCGGCGGCGTGGTCGAATCCTACACGCTCGCCAACTACGGGCGCGGCCTCGGCGCCGACCTCAGCGGAACCGCCTACATGAAGCTGCGCCTGGGCCTTACGATCTACCAGTACCATCGCCTCTCGTCCGACGGCAAGAGCTTCCAGATCAAGATTGCCGACGACGCCGTGCTGGACGTCGACAGCCTCAATATCGCGACGGGCGAGGATCCGTGCGAACCCCACGGCTACCACGGCTATCTGTGGCTGAACGGCGGCACGCTGCTCGTCGGCGGGGACATCTACTTCCCCTATGACGAAAAACGCTTCCCAAACGGTTTCGACGGGCGCGTCTACTTCAACGGCGGCCTCCTGAAGTCGACGCGGACGGGCACCTCCACCTGGTTCCACCCGTCCGCGATGACGGGCTACATCGGCGCCGGCGGCCTCCGCCTCGAAACGGCCCTCGACCTCTCCACGCTCAACACCCTCTCCTTCAACATGCCGCTCGTCCACGACCCCGCCTGCGGGGACGCTCCAGACGGCGGCATCGTCAAGACGGGGCGCGGTTGCCTCCTCACGCGCGGCGACGCCACCTACACCGGCCCCACGCGCGTGACGGGCGGCGCCATCCGCGAAGACGGCCACGCCACGGCGGCGCCGTTCGGAACTGCGTCCGTGGAGCTGGACGACGCCGGCCTCTATGTGAGCGCGGCCGCCGCCTACACGGTCGCCTCCGCCGAGGACGCCACGCTCTCCTACGACGGCCTTGCCTCGCTGGGGGCCTACGGAAGCGGTGCCGCCGGCGCCTCCCTTACCGTCGGCCCGCTCGTGCGCCGGAACCGCGGCGTGCTGCTGCTCGGCTCCCCGTCGGCGAAGACGTTCCCCGGCGAGACGGCGACGATCCAGACGACGGGGCCGATGCCCCTTTCCGCCGGCGGGCTCCCCGCACAGCCGGTCTTCGCCTACGCCGAAGCCGAGGGCCTCTTCCCGGCGTTCGCCTTCCTCACCTACGACGCCGCGCGGGGATTCGTCCGCGCGGCCTGTACCGACGACCCGGCGACGGCGGGCGCGGACGGCCTTGTGCAGATCGCCTCGACGCCCCGCACGCTGACCGCCGACGCGCAGATCGCCGGCCTCGACCTGCGCTACCGCAACGGGAACTCCGGCGCGCGCGGCCTCGTGGTCGGCGCGGGCCGCACGCTCAAGATCGGGAACGACGCGGGCTACGCGCCGATTCTGCTCAACGGCACGCGCGGCAACAGCTCCACGCCCCACCAGTCGATCGAGGGCGGCACGCTCGACTTCGGCGCCGCCGAGGGCCTTGTGCTCAGCGGCCAGAACGCCAACTACGGCGTCTGGCGCGCGAACAGGATCACGAGCGCGATGACGGGCTCGGGCGGCATGACGTTCGCGGGCGGCATCTCAGAGAAGTGCCGCATGGACCTCGAACTCTACGGAGCGAACACCTGGACGGGCGGGACGGTGATCGAATCGCTCTGCGTGAAGCCGATGGCGCAGGGGGCGCTCGCCGACGGTCCGGTCACCGTCCACGGAAGCGCCGGCATGGGCGGCGGCATCTGGATTCCGGCGGAATCGACGCTGGCGGAGCTGCCGAACGCGCTCACGCTGGCGGGCCGCGGCTGCTACACGGCCTGCCACTCTGCCAGAACCGGCACGCCCCGCGAGGGGGACTACGGCGCGCTGTGTGCAGACCGCAGCGTGACCGTCTCCGGCGCCGTGGCGCTTGCGGACGACACGCTCGTGCGGGTGCGCAACAGCACCGCAACGCTGACCTTCACGGGCGGCCTCTCCGGGGCGGGGCACCTGACCGTCGCCGGCAACGGCACCGTGCGCCCCGGCGCAGGCAACACCTACACGGGCGGCACCCGGATCGAAGGCGTCGTGGAATGCGACGCCCCCGATGCCCTGGGGACAGGCCCCGTGGAGATTGCGCAGGGCGCCCAGCTGCGCTTCACGAACACGCAGCCGCTCGTCTTCCCGAACGACGTGTCGGGCACGGGCGGAATCGTCTTCGCCGGCACGGCCCCGGTCACGTTCGCGGGCGCGGGGTCGTTTTCGGGGACTGTCCACGGGTCGGGCGCGCTCGCCGGCGCGGCGGTCTCCTTCGTGAAGGACGATCCCGGCGTCGCCTGGCTGACGGCCGCGAACACCTACGGCGGCGAAACCCGCGTGAACGCGGGCACGCTCGTGCTCGGCCTGCCGCCGACTGCCGAGACCCTGCCGTTCGCCGCAGCCGCGACCGCGCATTTCGACGCCTCCGCCGCGGGGACCGTCACGACGGAAACCCATGATGGCGAGACCTACGTGACGGATGTGCGGGACGCCGACGGGCGCAGCCTTTCCTGGTCGAACGCCGATGCCGAGGGCGACCAATCCGCGCTGCCACGCTTCCGTCCGGGGGAGATCAACGGACGCGACACGCTCTTCTTCGACGGCTCGCGCGACCGGCTGGCCTCGTCCGTCCCCGTCGGCGTCCAGACCGTCTTCGCCGTCTTCCGCGTTCCCGCCGGCAGCCATCCCGTTGGGTGGAACTGCACGGGCTTCTTCGGCGTCAGCAATGCCGACAGCGGCCTGCGCCTCAACGGCGGCCGCACGTTCTCGCTGGACTCCTGGGCCAGGTTCGGCGAAGCCTGGATCAACGGCGTCCGCAGCCGCACCTTCGCCGCCGACACGGTCTGCGTGGCCGCGTTCACGCTCAACGAATCCATCACCCAGAAGACGGCGGTCGGCAACTACTGGGGGGATTCGCGCTACGACCGGACCTGGTGGGGCGACATCGCGGAGATTGTCTGCTACGACCGCACGTTCAACGCCGACGAACGCGGGGAGGTCGAGCGCCACCTTGCCGCGAAATGGGGCGTGGCGCTGCCGGAGGTCCCCGTATTGGTGAACGTGATTCCCGCCACGTCCACCGTCACCGTCGCGGCGGGCGCGACGATCGAGCTCGCGGGATCCGACCAGGCCTTCGCGTCGCTGGCGGGGGCGGGCACGGTGCAGAACGGCGCGGCCCGGCGCTCGGCCGTCACGCTTGGGACGGGGGCGCTGGCGGATTTCACCGGCACGCTCACGGGGAATCTCACGCTCCGCGTGGTGGGTACGGTGACGCTGAACCCCGCAGTGGTGCGCGTCGCGCCGACGGTCGACCTCATCCTCACGGCAGGTTCCTCCCTCGACCTGAACGGCGGCACGCTCACTGTCCGCAACGTCTCAGGGACGGGTTGGGTGCGAAACGGCACACTCATCGTCCTCGGCGAGGACAACCGCCGCAATCCCGCAACCATCCTGATCTTCCGTTGACGCGCACAGGTACGAACGGACGCGACAAGCGCGTCCCTCCCGCCGCAATCCCGCAACCATCCTGATCTTCCGTTGACGCGCACAGGTACGAACGGACGCGACAAGCGCGTCCCTCCCGCCTCGTGCCCTCTTAACCCTAACCAGCGCAATGAACCGTCTGGCAACCCAGAAGCGTACGGGCACGCTGGAGTTCTTCCGAAGTGGGAGGGCGGGCGTCGCACAACGTGTAGGCGAGGCCGAGCGCCTGCCACTTGTGGACGCCGAGCGCGTGGTAGGGCAGCACCTCGACGCGGCGGACGTTCGGGAGCGTGCGGATGAAGGCGCCCGTCCGCCGGAGGTCGTCTTCGCCGTCCGTGAGGCCGGGCACGAGGACGCGGCGGATCCAGACGGACGTGCCGAGTTCGGCGAGGTAGCGCGCACAGTCGAGAACGGGCGCGTTGTCCGCGCCCGTGAGCGCGCGATGCGCGTCCGCGTCGAAGAGCTTGAGGTCAAGGAGCACCGTGTCCGTCACGCGCAACAGACGCTCCTGCGCGGCGTCACCGCGCAGGAAGCAGCCCGCCGCCGTGTCGAGACACGTCGTCGCGCCCGCCGCGTGCGCCTTCTCGAAGAGATCGGCAACTTCGGCGGCCTGCAGCATCGGCTCGCCGCCGGAGGCCGTGAGGCCGCCCTCCGCGCCCCAGTACGCCCTGTAGCGGAGCGCGCGGGCGAGGACCTCATCGGCCGTCGCCTCGAACGCGGGCGGCTTCGCCCACGTGTCGGGGTTGTGGCAGTAGCGGCAGCGAAACGGGCAGCCGCTCAGGAAGGCGATAAACCGGACGCCCGGCCCATCCGCCGCGCCAAAGGTCTCAAACGAATGGATTTTCATGGTTTACAGATTCCTCCTCAGCCCTCTCGACAGATTTCCTTCACCCTCCAAACTCCACACCTCACGGCAGCAACGCCAAAATGACAGACGGATCGAGTTCCATCTTCATCAGCGCGAAGAGCGCGGAACCCGCATCCTTGAGCGAGGCACCGATGTGCCACACCGTGTTGTCAATGATGAGGAAGCGATCGTGCGACTTCTGGTAGCCCTTGACCGTAATCGGCAGGGACGGATACTGTTTCGCGTAATTGGCGAGTGCCGGAGCAAGTTTCGGCGAGTTGGGCTTAAGCGTGTAGACCGTACAATCGACCTTGGCACGGCGATTGCCCAGCAGCATCAGCGTCCGCTCGTCGATGTAGTTGTCGATGAGGACAATGCGCTGCCGCGCCGTCTTCACGATGCGCGTCAACTCGAACTGCGCATCCAGCATCTGCCCGTCACGCAACACCTTCTCCTTGGGCGGAAGCGTGGTCTGAACAAAGTAATCAACCTTCTCTTCCAGTTCGACAATCCGACGGTCATGCGATGCCAAACGACGATCCATCTCCCCGGAAAGGGCCAAATACCGTCTATCGTCGACTGCGACACCATTTAAGATATACCGTTTCAGAACCTGCGTCGCCCAAATGCGGAACTTGGTTGCCTGAAGCGAGTTCACCCGGTATCCAACGGCAATGATCACATCAAGGTTGTAGAAGTTTATGAGATGATGCTGCACCTTACCGCCAATGGCCCCATGTCGGGTGGTTGTTTCCATTTTGGAAACGACCAGTTCCTCATGCAACTCCCCTGTCGCAAAGATGTTCTTGAGATGCTTGCTGATTGCGGCTTTCTTCACGCCAAACAAGTCGGCAATCTTCTGTTGCGGCAACCAAATGCTCTCATCCTGTAACCTAACTTCAAGTCGCAGAGTTTCACTCGGCTGATACACGACAATCTCGTTCTTCGGCGTCGGAAGCCTTTCCTCCATCTCAAGACCTCCTTGTCAGATCAACGATGTGACCGGATTCCCGCTGGTCGTTTACAGCTGGCCGTATGTCCCGATCTGCTCCAGAACGTGCGGGAGCGGGTCGTCCGGCGCCAGGGCGGAGCGGTCGTAGTCCATCACGCCCGCGACGGTCTCGCCGTTCACCGTCCGGTCGAGGAACGCGGCGACGTGCGGGTTCGCCTTCAGGTAGGCCGTGAAGAACATCCGCATGGACGTATTCCCGTCATCATGGCCCCACTCGCCATCCGCAGCGGCCATGTCGACGGCCGCCGCCTGTTTGGCCTCGCCCCAGTCCGGCCAAATGCGGTCGGCCAGCGCGCGCGCGAAGTTCCGCAGGCGCTCGACCGCCGTCGCGCCGTCGTCCAGCGGAACCGGTTCGCCGTTGCGCGTCGCCGCGAGAGCCGCGAGGGCGACCGTCCCGTGGACGGGCTTGGCGCGCGTGGCGACGGCGTCGATAACCAGGCTCTTGAACTGGTCATCCGGGAGCCCTTTGGCCTCCGCCCGCAGGGCGTCGACGAGTTCCTCCGTCTTGCGGAGAATCGCCCCGGCTTCGCTGCCGATCTTCTGGAACTCCGCGTCCGACCCCGACAGGCGGTAGGCACGGACAGACGAGTTCTCGCGGTCGAGGTAGGCGTCCTCCAGGCGGGCGCGTTCCGCGTCCGTCAGCCGCAGGCCTTCCCGGTCTTCCGGGTTGATCTGCCGCGCCACGTTTGCGGTGAAGTCCTGCACGCCCCGGCAGATTTCGCGGATCCCCTCGGCGTTCTGCGCGAGCTTCTTGAGGTCGACGGCGCGGTCGGCGGCTTGCGCGGCGACCGCCTCGTTGAAGATGAGGCGGTTCAGATCCCAGTCGCCGCGTCGGGCGAAGAGCCGGTCCGCCGACCGCGGCAGGGCGCCCCGTTTCACGAGGTCGTCCTTCGCGTCGGACGTCCGCTTCACCGTGTCCAGCGACTTGATCAGCGCGTCGTAGCTGCCGTGTGCGGCGAGTGCCGCACGGGGCATGAAGGTCTTGAAAGCCGGATGCGACAGGGCCTCGTCCGGCGGAATGCCCATCTTCGCGGCGAAATCGGCCCGCAGCTCGCCGACCAGCGCCGCGATGTCGCCGCCGTCGCCGAGCAGCAGCTCGCCGAGCGCATTGGGCCGCCCCGTGTCCGACGCGAAGAACACCTCGCCGCCGCGTCCGCGATCCATGCCCGCGAGGCGGCGCTCCGCAAGCTGGCGCGCGGAAGCCGCGCGAGGCCTGTTCGCCTGTTCCATGTAGGCACGGTCATTCTCCAGCTCGCGCACGATCCCCTCGTCGCAAAGGAACTCCGCCTCGAAGACCTCCGGCAGGCACGAGAGCATCGCGGCCTGCGCAACCGGGGACGTCAGGGCGTTGAGCCGTTCGGCAAGACGCGAGAGGGCGTTCTCGATGACCTTCTCCCTCTTAGAGTCGCTCCAGGCGGACCACGCGGCGCGCACGTTGACCGGGAGGTGGTCGACAATGTGCTGGGCCGTCGCCGCGAACGTGTCCGCGTTCATCGTCCGGAACCCGGCCTTGAGATCGGCGACAATCGCATCCAGGTCGGCTTTCGGGAGGGCCCGGAGGCGTTCGGCCTTCTCGGCGACGATGCGCTCGGCATCCGCCTGCGAAATCGCCTCGACCCTGACCACGCGGCCGCCACCGGGCTTCGCGGCATACTTCGCGCCCTGCAGGTGGCGCATCTCCGAATTGGTGACGGCGACGCCCGCGTGGTCGCGGACGTCCGCGTCGGGGCGCTTCCACCACTTGTCGGCGAGTTCGGCCCCGTCGGTCTTCGCGCCATCGAACTTCGTCCACTCGAAGACCACGGTCTCGCCGCGCGCCTTGAAGAAGTCGAGGCCGCACTTGCTCGTCTGGCGCCAAAAGGCGGTCGTCGCCGCATTGTCGAAAATCGCCTGCGCAAGGTCCTCCCTGCCGCGCGGCGCATGGCGCGCGACGATTTCCCGGAGGCGCGCCTCGATGCCCGCCGTGTCCAGCCCCGCAAAGTCGGTGTCGACGGTCTCGATCACCGCGTCCGCCACGGCGTTCAGGACGAAGTTCACGTCCGGGTTCGGACGGATGACGCGGGGGTCGAGGTTCTTGCGCACGAGGTCGAGAACGGCCCCCTTGAGCCCCTGACGGGCGATCTCGCCGGCCCAGCCTGTCGTCTTGACGCCATCGGCCTCCGCCCGGGCCTTGCGGATCTTCGAGAAGAGGTCGATGTCGTGCCCCTTGAGGAACGCCCCCCAGTCGGCCTGGTCCTGAGCCGAAATGCCGGCGGCCAGCGCGGGGTTGTACGGCCACGCCCCCCGGTCATTGTCACGCACGAAGGCGATGGTCGCGGACGCCTGGTCAAGCGTTCCGGGAAGCCCGATGGACTCGTTGTAGTCGTTGATGAGCTGCTGCGTGAGGACCGGCGCGCCGCCCGCGCGCCACTCCGCCGCCCTGTTGATGAGGGGGACGGCCCTCTCGCGGACGTCGGAGAAGCCGTAGTGCGCGAGCTTACCGCCCGCCGCCCGGCTGATGTTCGCCTTCTCGCGGCAAAGCATCCGCTCGACGTTGTCCCGGAAGCCGGTCACGGCAACGACCTTGCCGATGTCCGCCGCGAGGGACCCAAGTTCGCTGCGTTCACGGACGAGCGCCTGGATCTGCTCCCGCACGGCCGTCTTCCGCGCGCCCTGGAAAAGGTGGAAGAACGAGGTCGTGGCGAAGCTGACGGACACGCCGCCGTCGCCCGCGAAGGACACGCGGAAGGCGTCCTTGCCGACCCGGATCGTGGCATCCTTGAACGGCGTCGCCACCCCGGCGGGGGGCGTGAACGCATCGAGGGTGATGGACTGCGCGTTCTGGAACGTGGCGTCGATTCGCGTAGGCATGGGTCTTTCTCCTTCTTCCTTGCTTGAGGTCGTGGCTTGTCTGCCCCGTCTACGCGCGACGGGGCTCCCGGTTACAGCTTCTCGGCGATGCCCTTCGCGAACGCGACGAACCGCCCGAGAATCTCCGGCCATTCCGCCTCGGAGACGTGGACGTAGGAAATCGAGGCGTAGGCGATCAGCATGCCGCTGACGGGGTCGCGCCCCACGGCCGGCGTGTCGCCGACGAGCGGCCCGAGCGCCAGGTCGAGCAGCTCCAGCACCTGCGCATAGCCGATGTCCTCGCGCAGCTCCTGCGCGACGGGCGCGGCGAGCGTGAGCCGCCCCTCCTCGTCGTTGCGCGAGACGTTGACGGCCAGCGTCCCGTCGACGAGCAGCTGGGCGTTGCCTTCGGCATCAAAGGGAAGATTCAGTTCGAGTATCATGGTGTCGTTTCCTTTCTTCGTTGTTGCCTGTCACGAAAATGCCGTCGCGAGAACAGCCGAGGAAACCGCCCTCGCCTATCTGCGCATTATACCACAATCAGCTCCGGGGCGTGGCCGCACGCACTCCGTCGCGTCCGTTCCAACGCGGCGGACGGCACGGAGGCCGTCCCTCCCGTTTGAGCATCCGGTCCCGTCAAACGACGGGACATCAACCACCAACAGCCTGACGGACGGCGTCTTCGGTGAACGCGCCGAGGAAGGCCGGTAGATTCGCCTGTGGCACCGTGAACGTGAACGCCCCGCCCGCGTCCGCCTCGACCTCCGTTACGCCCGCGAGCTGGAGCATGTTCGCCAGCAGCGGCGTCCGGCCCTCCGGCAGCCTGTCGCAGGAATAGACTACGGCGCCGTCCGGCGCGACGCGCACCTTCCAGGGCACGCGCGTCTCCGGCGTCACCTCCAGATGGCGCAGCTGAACCTCCCCGTGCTTCGACGTGGCGACGGTTGGCGACGTGAGGCGCTCCAGGTTCTCGACCGCGTCGATGACGCGGCACGCCGTCGTGTCGTCGCCCGGCGTCAACGCCAGGAAGTGGTCGTAGACGGCGAGCTGCCCGCCGAAGACGCCCATCATGCGGTCGTATTGCCCGTTGAACTCCGCGCGCATCTCCCCAAGGCGGCTGCGGATGGCCGAGCCGAGCGCAGGGTCGCCGCCTTCGTCCGCGGGGAAGCGGGCCTCGTATTCGTTGAAGATGTTGTCGAAGTCGCCGCGCACGAAGGCGTCGCGGATCGCCACCATGCCCTTGAGCTTTTCAGACCGGTTGCTGTCGTCGAAGACGGAGAAGTTGAGGAACCGCTTCTCGAACACGCCGCCCTGGGTGTCCTTGAACGAGAAGTCGTCGTGGATCTCAAGCGCCGCGCCGTTCCCCTCCAGCGAATGGCCGGGGTCGATGGCGAAGAAGTGCCCGTTCACGAGGCCCTTGTTCTGTCCGTGCGAGCCGACGGCGTCCCGGTCCGCGAGCAGCAGGAACATCGCCTTGTAGCGGCCGATGTCCTCCGGCTGGACGACGTTGCCCGCCGCGTCGCGTCCGGGCACGAGGCGTCCGTCCTGCAGGAAGTTGCCGTCGAAGTCCTTGTAGCCGTGGGCGAACTTCGAGACGAGCATGAGCTTCTCGTGTCCGTCCGAGTAGCGTCCCTTGACGAGCGACAGCTCCTGCGTCGGCACGCCCATCGCCCGCGTGAGGTCGTTCGCGAGAGCCTCGGCGACGGCGCCGGCGGACGCCTCGTTGGCCGTCGTCAGGCGGAAGGCCCGGAAGAACGCGCCCTTGAACGCGCCGCCCTTGATCGCGTTCCGCACCGGAAGCCTGAACGTGCCGATGTGGGCCGCGTCGTGGCGGACACGCCGGTCGTTCTCGTTGTAGTCGAGCTTCACGATGTGCCGCTCCGTGAGGCGGCGGACGTTGCCGACGCCCGCCATCGCCGCGTCGCGGATCGCAACGAAGTGCTGCGCCTTGAGCGCGCGGACGTCGTCCTGCGCCGTCAGCGGACGCCCGAGCCGCTGCTCCAGGACTTCGCGCGCCACCTGGTCCAGATCCGTCCCGTCGGTCATCATCGTCTGCGTGTCGGCGGCCGTCCAGTCCTTGCGGACGATGAACCCCGGCTCGACGCCGCTCGTCTTGAGCTTCTCGAAGACGTACTTGACGCCGCTCTCGTTGACGCGCATGCCCGCGCCGAAGGCCCCGGCGCGCACCCGGTCCTCGACGGACGTCTCGGCGCCGCCGAACGTGTCGCCGTCAAGGGCCTGAAGTCCGGTCGGGACCTGCGGATGGCCCGCCGCAGGCGCGGGCGCCGGCGGCGCGTCAACCGCCAGCGTGCGGCGCGCGCCCGGCAGTTCGTTCATGTCCAGGATCGCGTTGATCTTGCCCTCGATCAGGCGCGAAAGCTCGGCCTGGTTCTCGCAGCCGCGAACCGCCTGCGCGAAGAAGAGGTCGTTCTCGAAGCACGCCTGCAGGCGTTCCTTCAGCGCCCCCGTGACGTTCGCGGCGACGGCGCGCGGATTCGTCTCGGCCTGGCGGCTCGCCTCGTTCGCGAAGCGGGCGGCGATCATCGTCTGGCGCACGGCGCCGGTGTCCGTCGGGCTCAGCGCGCGCATCACCGAGGCGATGTCCTTCGCGCGCAGGGTCTTGCCGACGTCGGCGCGCGCGCCGAGGACGGCGTCGAAGGCGTGTTCGCCGAAGACGCCGTACCGCTCCGACAGGCAGCTCCGAAACGCCGCCATCGTGCGTTGGTTGGCCTTCAGATCCCGGCCCAGCGTCTGCTTGAACGAGGCGGAGCCGACTTCCATCTGGCCGTCCGCCCCATGGACGTGGATGTTCTTGGCGACGTGGACCGTGTGCTGCGCCGCGAAGTCGGTGAAGGTCTGGAGATTGACGGGCATGGCGTCCCCCTTTCCGCGTTAGACCTGGATCAGGCCGTCGGGCGAACGCGCGGCGAAATCCGCCGGCGACGCATCGGATTCGGACGGCTCCGCGAGCGCATCGGCGATCTTTCCGGCCCAGATGTCGACGAGCGAGAGGATCTTCTCCAGCGTCTCGACAAACTCCCCGGCGTCCGCCGTGCGCGCGTCGAAGTCGAAGAGGTAGTGGTAGACGACCGTCTCCGACTCCGGCTCGACGGCGAAGAAGCCGCCGGCCGTCTCGCGTCCGAAGAGCGAGCCCACGAGGAGTTCGCGGTAGACCGCCTTGCCGGCCGTCTTCGGCAGCGTCGCCACCTCGACGAAGCAGAGGATCTTCGACGTGTGCGCGACGTACTGGAGGTTGAGGACGTAGGCGTCGTCGACCTTGTAGGCGACGAGACCGTCGGCGTCGGGCGTCAGGGCGGCGAGGCCGGTCTGGGCCGCGACCTTTGCGAGGAAGGCGTCGTAGTCCTGTCTCGAACTTGTGCAAGGTGAGGTCATGGGTGAGTTTCCTTTTCCGTTTTCCTGTCTACGTGCAAAACCGTTCGAAGTTACAGCGAAAACGGCGGGGCGGGAAACCCGTCCCGCCGTCTCGTGCGTCCTGCGCATCCTGCGGCGCCTTACAGGCTCTTGTGGCAGGTGCGGCTGATGACGTCGAGCTGCTGTTCGCGCGTGAGGTCGATGAACTTCACCGCGTAGCCCGAGACGCGGATCGTGAAGTTCGCGTATTCCGGCTTCTCGGGGTGCTCCATCGCGTCGATCAGCTTCTCCGTGCCGAAGACGTTCACGTTCAGGTGGTGCGCGCCCTGCGCGAAGTAGCCGTCCAGCACCGAGACAAGCGTCTTCGCGCGCGTCGCCTCGTCGTTGCCGAGGGCCGAGGGGTGGATCGTCTGCGTGTTCGAGATGCCGTCGAGCGCGTAGCCATAGGGGAGCTTCGCGACCGAGTTGAGCGAGGCGAGAAGGCCGTTCTTCTCCGCGCCGTAGCTCGGGTTCGCCCCCGGCGCGAGCGGCTCGCCCGCCTTGCGCCCGTCGGGCATCGCGCCCGTCGCCTTGCCGTAGACGACGTTCGACGTGATCGTGAGGATCGAGGTCGTCGGCGTCGCGTTGCGGTAGGTGTGGTGGCTGCGAATCTTGTTCATGAACTCCTTGAGGAGCGCCTTCGCGATCTCGTCCGCGCGCGGGTCGTCGTTGCCGTAGCGCGGAAAGTCGCCCTCGACCTTGTAGTCGACGGCAAGCCCCGTCTCGTCGCGGATGACGCTCACCTTCGCGTACTTGATCGCCGAGAGGGAGTCGACGGCGTGCGAGAAGCCGGCGATGCCCGTCGCGAACGTACGCTCGAGGTCCGTGTCGATGAGCGCCATCTGCGCGGCCTCGTAGTAGTAGCGGTCGTGCATGAAGTGGATGAGGTTCAGCGTGTGGACGTAGAGCCCGGCGAGCCAGTCCATCATCGCGTGGTAGGCCTTCAGCACCTGCGCGTAGTCGAGCACGTCGCCCGTGATCGGGCGGAGCTCCGGGCCGACCTGCGCGCGCGTCTTCTCGTCCACGCCGCCGTTGATGGCGTACAGGAGGCACTTCGCGAGGTTGGCGCGCGCGCCGAAGAACTGCATCTCCTTGCCGGTGTGCGTCGCCGAGACGCAGCAGCAGATCGCGTAGTCGTCGCTCCAGACGCGGCGCATGATCTCGTCGTTCTCGTACTGCACGCTCGACGTCGCGACCGAGATCTTCGCGGCGTAGCGCTTGAACGCCTCCGGGAGGCGCGGCGAGTAGAGGACCGTGAGGTTCGGCTCCGGGCTCGGCCCCATCGTCTCCAGCGTGTGGAGGATGCGGTAGTCGGTCTTCGTGACCATGCTGCGGCCGTCGCCGCACATGCCCGCGACGTTGATCGTCGCCCAGACGGGATCGCCCGAGAAGAGCTGGTTGTACTCGGGAATGCGCGCGAACTTGACCATGCGGAACTTGAGGACGAGGTGGTCGATCAGCTCCTGCGCGTCCGTCTCGGTGAGGATGCCGCGCTTCAGGTCGCGCGCGATGAAGATGTCGAGGAACGTCGAGATGCGCCCGATGGACATCGCCGCGCCGTTCTGCGTCTTGATCGCCGCGAGGTAGCCGAAGTACGTCCACTGCACGGCCTCGCGCGCGTTCGTCGCCGGGCCGGAGATGTCGTAGCCGTAGCTCGCCGCCATGACCTTCATCGCCTTCAGCGCGCGGATCTGCTCGGCGACCTCCTCGCGGCCACGCACGACTTCCTCGGGCGAGGCGCCGCAGCCGACCAGCGGCAGGTCGCGTTCCTTGGCGGCGATCAGGCGGTCGATGCCGTAGAGCGCGACGCGGCGGTAGTCGCCGACGATACGCCCGCGCCCGTAGGTGTCCGGCAGGCCCGTGATGATCTTGTTCTTGCGCGCGCGGCGCATCTCGGGCGTGTAGGCATCGTAGACGCCCTGGTTGTGCGTCTTGTGGTACTCCGTGAAGATGCGGTGCAGCTCGGGGTTCGGCGTGTAGCCGTAGGTCGTCAGGGCCTCCTCGGCCATCTTGATGCCGCCGTAGGGCATGAAGGCGCGCTTGAGCGGCTTGTCGGTCTGGAGGCCCACGATCTTTTCGAGATCCTTGTCGAGGTAGCCCGGCTTGTGCGAGGTGATGGACGAAACGATGTCGGTATCCATGTCGAGGACGCCGCCCTTGGCGCGCTCTTCCTTCTGGAGGGCCTGGAGCTTGGTCCAGAGGGCCGTCGTGGCCTCGGTCGCGTTTGCCAGAAACGACTCGTCGCCGTCATAGGGCGTGTAGTTGAGCCGGATGAATTCGGCAGGGTCGATTTCCTCCTGCCAGTCGCCGCCCGTGAAACCTTCCCAGGCGGGGCATGCTGCGCATTTCATTTTCTCTGATTCCTTACGTGTCGTCAAACAATGCCTAGACGCACGGCCTTTTCGGCTTCCGCCGCTTCGCAGTCCCGTGGTGAACACCACGCACGGGCACGCGCCCGCGCTCGTCAGTCCCGCGGAGACCAAATAGTATAGCACATCTTGCCGCCGTCCGCTCATGGCCACAACGCCCAGGGGGGGGGCAAGGTTTCACGGCAGAGGGGAACGGGATGCGCCGACTGGTAGGGCGCAACGTCCTCGGCGCGCCGCGCGCAGGGGGACGTCCGCGCTGCACGCATGGGGACGCCCATGCCGCGCGTACGGGGACGTTCCGGGGACGCGGGCCGCCGGGGACGTCGGCCCCTACCACAAACGCCCCGTGGCCGCCATGCGCCCGTGCCGCCCCGGCAGGGGAACGGGATGCGCCGGCTGGTAGGGCGCGACGTCCTCGGCGCGCCGCGCGCAGGGGACGCGCACGCTGCGCGCATGGGGACGTCCCGGTGGACGCGGGCCGCCGAGGACGTCGGCCCCTACCATGCGATATCAAGCCAACGCATGGTTATTCCAGAAATTTCCATGTATCCGGCGAACACCGTATCGTGGCAACGTTCAAAGGGAATCTCACCCTCTATCAGACATTCTCGCATTTTATAGAATGTCCCCGACATTCCCAATGCTTTCAGTGTGTTCTGTGGCGGCGAAGCTGTTCTGTGTGTTCTGTGCCGTAGTGGCCCGGCATGCCGGGCGTCGGAACCACATCAACCTTTGCCCAAACCTGCGGATGCGAAGCATTTGCGTTCCGTAGACGGACGCGACAAGCGCGTCCCTCCCATTTCCCGGCGGACGCGACAAGCGCGTCCCTCCCGTTTCCCGACGGACGCGACAAGCGCGTCCCTCCCGTTTCCCGGCGGACGCGACAAGCGCGTCCCTCCCGTTTCGCCTCCTCGGTATACGCGGCCGTCCTGTTTCTAGCAGACGCCGAGGCGCTGGCCGGCGTAGGTCTTTTCGCGGATCGGACGCCACCACCACGCATTGTCGAGATACCAGCGCACCGTCGCGCGGATGCCCGTCTCGAACGTGTAGCGGGGCCACCAGCCGAGTTCGTCCATCAGCTTCGTCGGGTCGATCGCGTAGCGCAGGTCATGCCCGGGGCGGTCCGCCACATAGATGATCAAATCCTCGAAGCGGTCGAGGGGGCGGGACGTTGCGACGTTGAGGGGGCGGGACGGGCACATCTCGTCCAGGATGCGGCAGACGGTCTGGACGACCTGCAGGTTCGTCCGCTCGTTGTGCCCCCCCACGTTGTAGGTCTCGCCGGGCACGCCCTTCTCGTTCACGAGGCAGAGGGCGGAAACGTGGTCCTCGACATGCAGCCAGTCGCGCACGTTGGCCCCCTTCCCGTAGACGGGAAGCGGCTTGCCCTCAAGGCCGTTGAGGATGACGAGCGGGATGAGCTTCTCGGGGAAATGGTAGGGGCCGTAGTTGTTCGAGCAGTTCGTGATGAGCGTCGGCAGACCGTAGGTGTCGTGCCAGGCGCGCACGAGGTGGTCGCTCGACGCCTTCGAGGCCGAATAGGGCGAATGCGGCGCGTAGGGCGTCCGCTCGGTGAAGAGACCCGTCTCGCCGAGGGAGCCGTACACTTCGTCCGTCGAGATGTGCTGGAAGCGGAACGCCGCCCGCTCCGCCTCCGGGAGCGTGCGCCAGTAGCCCAGCGCGGCCTGCAGCAGCGTGGCCGTGCCGACCACGTTCGTGCGGACGAAGGCGCCGGGGCCGTCGATCGAGCGGTCGACGTGCGACTCGGCCGCGAGGTGGAAGACGGCCTGCGGGCGGAACGCCGCGAACGCGCGGTCCATCATCTCCCGGTCGCAGATGTCGGCACGCAGAAAGGACAGCTTCCGTTCAGGCGGAAGGGCGAGGGCGGAAAGGATGTCGTGCGCAGGGTCGAACCCCACCTCCCGCAGCGACGCGGGCACGCCGGCGTAGGTGAGCGCGTCGACGACCAGCACCGTCGCGCCCCGGTCGCGCACGAGGTGCCGCACGAGGGCCGAGCCGATGAAGCCCGCCCCGCCCGTGACGATGAACCTATTCCTCATCGACCAGATCCGGGCTCACGCCGCCGCGCCGTTTCGGCTCGGAAACGGCCTCTTCGGCATTCTTCGCCTCCGCCGTCCCCTCCGCCGGCTTCTTCTGCAGGGTCTCGCGGGGCGCGTAGGGACGGTAGCTGCCGCCGTACGCGCGGTAGCCGCCATATCCGCCATAACCGTATCCGTAGGAATGTCCGGACTGCGAGAACGCGCCGCCTGCGGACCCCATTTCAACGTCGTTGACGACGATGCCGATCACCGTGGCGCCGGACTCGCCGAGCGAACGCGCCGCGTGCTGGATCGGCTTGAAGTGCGTACGGTCCGGGCAGCACATGATCATCACGGAGTCCACGAGGGAGGCGAGCGTCATCACGTCGCCGACGATGCCGAACGGCGGCGAGTCGATGATCACGCGGTCGTAGTTCGCCCGCGCCCACTTGAAGAAATCGGGCACGACCTGCGATCCCATGACGGACGCGGGGTTGACGTTGTCCGGCGGCAGGGACGCCACGACGTCCAGATGCTCGATGCCGCTTGCCATGACGAGCGACGCGAAGTCGCGCGCGCCGTCCTTGCGCGAGAGGTAGTGCGAGAACGAGTGGTCCAGATCGATCTTGAACCCCCACACGCGCGCCAGACGCGGACGGCGCAGGTCGAAGTCGACGAGCAGCGTGCGCTTCCCGGCCTGGGCGCTGGAAATCGCGAGCGAACAGGAGGTAATCGTCTTGCCCTCGCCCGGCTGCGTGGACATCAGGAGCAGCACCTTCGAAACGGGCTGGTAGCGCGGCGAGTCGAGCAGGTTCCGCAGCCCCGCCATCGCCTCGGCGAACTGCGAATACTTGTTCTCGGCGATGAACTTCGCCACCTGTTCGCGCTTCTTGCGGCGAATGTGGGGCAGGACGGCGAGCACCTTGAGCGCAAGGCGCCCCTCGATGTCCTGCAACGACACGATCGTGTCCTCCAGGTGGTCCAGCACGAGGACGAAGAGCAGACCGAGGGCGAGCGACAGCACCGCGCCGGCGGAGAAGATGATGATGGGGTTCGGCAGCACGGGCTTGGTGGGGACGAGCGCGGGGCGGCCGACGCGGACGATCTCGTTGTTCTGCTCGGCCGCGATGCGCGCCTCGTTCTCCTTCTGCATGAGGTCGGTGAGGATCGTGCTCGAGACCTCCTTCTCCTGCTCCAGCTGCTTGAGCCCCGCGTCGGCCGAGACGATCTTCTGCCCGATGAGCGCGAGTTCGGTGCGCAGTTTCTCGCTGTTCTTCTCGAAGACGGCCAGCTGGTTCTTGTAGGCGGCGAGGTTGCCGTGCGCCGTCGCGAGCGCGCGGGAGACGGCATCGACGAATTCCTGCTTGATCGTCTCAAGCTGCTTCTCGTGCGCCTTCACCTCGGGATGGTTCCGCGTGTAGCGCGCCAGGAGCGCGTTCATCTCCATCTTGCCGTTCTGGAGGCGCGTGTAGGCTTCGCCGATCTCGGACGAGCGCGGCACGGCCGTCGGCAGCGCGCCGAAGTTCTCGGGGGTCTCCTGCGCGGCCCTAAGCACCTTCTCCCACTCCGTGGCGGCCGTCACCTGGGTGCGCATCTCCAGCACGTCGGCGGTCGTCTTCTGGAGGGACTGCTGCAGGATCTCGCGCTCGGAGTTGAGGTCGTCGATCTTGTTCTTGGTGCGGAAGTCCAACAGCTGCTTGGCGACGCTTTCGTCCTGGCGTCGCTGCTTCTCGACCTGTTCGTGGATCTGGGCGACGGCCTTGTCACAGCGCAGCTTGTTCTCCTCGTCGGTGAAGTTCTCGATGGCCTCGGCGTAGGCGTTCGCGAGGGAGGCGGCGAGGTTGGCGGTGGTGGAGCGGACGGCGATCGTGATGAGGCGCGAGTGGCGGATGAGCTCCAGTTCGGAATCGGCCAGCGTCTCGATCAGTTCGCGCTCCGTCGTCGTGGAGGCCGGGTAGTTCGCACGGTACTGCTGGATGATCTTTGTGACGATCTTGTCCGAACGCCAGTCGGAGAGGCGCGTGTTGAAGATTTCCTCATAGGTGCCGCCGAACTGCTCCATGTCGATGCCGACGTCGGCGATGCCGCCGCGCCCGCCATGCGGGCGGCGTATGTCCATCGTGAACTCGCTCTTCGCCTCGTAGATGGTCGGCGAGATCCGGTAGACGGCAAATGCGGCGACGAGGCCGATCAGGAGGAAGACGAGTACGGAAATCCAGCGCTGCGCGATGACGCGCAGCACGCGCCCGAGCGTGATCGTGCCGACGAGCGAATCGGCATCCTCATTGCCGCCGGGCGCCCCTCCGCTCCCGCCGTAGTAGTAGGGCGCACTGCCGCCGCCGTAGTAGGCGGGCGTCTGGGCCGAACCGTAGTAGATGGGGGACTTCTTGGCCGTTCCGTAGTAGAGCGTCTTCTGGCCGTAGGTATTCGAGGACGAGGATGCCATCTGTCAATTCTCCGAAGAAGCCTGCGCCGCAGCCCCTTCCACGGAAGGGGCCTTCTTCGCCCGCGGACATGCGGCGGCGGCGAGGGCCAGCGCAACCGGCGCGGCCACAAACAAGTTGTCAGTCAGGAAAACCGGCGACCAGACGGCCTCGACCGCGAGCAGCACGACCGTCAGCGGCGCGAACCACGCCACGGGCGGAACGGCGAAGACGAAGACGTCGGCGTCGTCCTGGTAGCGCAGATAGGAATAGGAGGAGACCAAACGCACGCAGTAGGCCGCAAGCAACAGCCCCAGCACCACGGCCGGAAGCAGACAGCCGACGATGCCGCGCTCCGCGAGCAGCGTCCAGTAGCCGTTGTACGCGAACGCCGGTTGCGCGGGCAGAAACGCCCAATCCGCCTTCTCGGCGAGGAACGGCACATGCAGTCCAAGCGCCCCCGAACCGACCCCGAACCAGGGATGGGCCTTCCAGGCCTCGCGGGCGATCCGCGACAACACCTCGGACGCCGCGCAATAGACCTCCGGCTGCGCAATCTCCGGATCAAGTCCGTTGAGCTTCAAGGTGCGAAGCGGCTCGGACACGAACAGCATCAGCAGGAAGACCGGCAGCGCATAGCCGAAGACCGCCAACACGAACGTGCGCGCAACCGCACCGCCGGAACTCGCCCGCACCAGATAGGCGAGCGAGAAGACCAACACGAGAACGGAGAGCGCCAACCAGGCTACGGCGACGAGCGGAGGCGCGAAGAAGACGAGCGCCGCCACGTTTCCGGCCATCCCCAACACGAACGGAAGACGTGCAAAGGACCACTTCCGCGCCTCCGCCTGTACGCCGCAGACGATGCCGAGGACGAGCCACACGCCGAAGACCGATGCCCAGAACGGCGCCTCCGCGAACCCGGCCCGCAGCCATCCCGCAAACGGCGCCATCCCCGCACAGGCGCACCCGGCGGCGGACAGGCCGCCCACCCCCGCGAAGAACGCCCCGGACACGCCAAACACGATACGCGCCATGAGCCCGATACCGTGGCGAATCCCCAGCACCACCACCCACACGGCAAGCGCCGTCGCGAACGACAGAAGCCCCGTCAGGCCGACGGACGCCGGACCGCCGCCCAGCTTCGACTCGCCCACCAGCCACGCCGCCTGTTCGGAATCATAGCGGAGCGCAATGCCGGTGTTGCACGCGCGCACGAGGGCGAACAGCACGACCAGCAGCAGCAGCCAGAAGAGCGGATCACGCACGAGCGCACCCCGCACGCGACGACGCGCGGACGAAAGATGCTCGCCCGCGCGGATCGACGGCTCCGTCAGAAGCCAGAGCGCCGCAAGCCCGCTCAGCCAGAAGACGACCGAGGCCAGACGTGCGGCGTCCAGAAACGGCGTGAGCGCAAGCGGGACTGCTGCGAGCAGGGCCAGATGTGTCGCCAGCCCATACTTGGAAAGGAACTTCTGCAACATCAACCGCGTCCGATCACGCCGGACGACCCAGATCAGTAGTGGAAGCGAACGCCGACCGTCCCGCGGAAGCGGTCATAGTCGTAGTTGCTGTAGTTGTCACACCAGTTGTCCTCCCACGTGAGGTTGGCGTAGAGGGACATCCAGCGGTTGAGGGTGTAGTTCGCGCCCAGGCGGATCGACAGGTAGTCCTCGTTGTAGTCGTTTCCGTAGGCGAGGTAGCGGTCCGAGTAGACGTTCTGCTCATGACGCCACGCCACGTTACCCGTGAGGGTCATGCGGTCGCCAAGCGTGAGATAGGAGACGCCGCCCGAGAGGGAGTAGACCTTGACGGCCTGGCCGAGCGAGCGCTCAGACGGCTGGTAGTAGCTGTTACCGAGGACGGAGAGCTGCACCTGCCGCGTCACGCGCCAGTTGGCGGAGAGCTGGTAGGTCCAGCCACAGTCCGTGTTGCCCCGCCCGCCATACTCCAGCTGGGAGATACCCATGAGGGCGCGATAGGTGATCCGTTCCGTCGCGCGCGTGCCGATACCGGCCTGGATGGACCAGACCTCGGAACTGTTACTGTAGTTCCGGTAGCCATGCCCCTGCTTCTGCGTGTAGTGCGAATAGCCGCCCGCGATCAGGAGATCCGTCCACGGCGAGGCGATGTAGCCGCCCTCGAGACCCACGGCGTACTGCGACCAACCGTAGAGCGGCGCGTACTTGCCCGTGTCGTTCTTGTAGTCGAGCCAGTTGTACTGCCCGCTCACGCTCGCGTGCCACTTGTTCGCGAAGCGGCGCTCCAGAACGCCACTCGCGTCCAGATGCTCGCGGTCGCGCCAGATGCCGCGTCCGTCGCCGTAGGTGATGCTGTCGGACTGGTTGATGTACTGATAACGCTCGGCGAGAAGGAGATTCCATCCCTTGCCGTCTTCGGAGACGTTCGACCACTTGTAGGTGAGCGCTTCGCCGTAGCTGTTCTCGCCCATCTCCTTCGAGTAGTCGCAGTAGGCGTTGTAGCGGTACCACAGCGTGCCGGCGAGTTCCCAGCGGTCGCCCTGCCACGTGAAGTCCGCGCCGGGGTTGACGCAGAAGATGCTGTCATCCGCCGCGTGGTACGACGTGTCGATGTTCGAGTCGTAGGTGTAGGAGAGCGCGACATAGGGCTTGATCGTCAGGCGCTGGCTGTCAAAGGGGCGGATGCCGCGCGGCTTGTCGGCCATGCTCCCGCTGCCATGGTCCCGATTCTCGGTCGCCTCCTGCGCGAAGCCCGCCACCGCAACCGCCGTCACCGCCACAAGGGCACTGAGAAGTTTTCTGCTCATTGTTCGTTCCTCGTTGAAAGGGCTCGTTCCATGTCCGCTCACTGCCCCGCGTAGGGACCCGGCTCGGGCGTATAGCCACCATCCGAATGGTGTCCGCGCTTCCCGGTGTAGTAGGGGTTCTCGCCGTCATAGCGCCCGTCGCGGTTGCCGCCAACGGCCCGGCGGCTGCTGATGTAGGCGCGCGGCACGCGCGTCAGGCCGATGTCGGACTGCGGCGGCGCGGCGCCGGCGATGCCGGGGGACATGAACGCGCCCGCGCCCATCTTCGCGGCGGGCGTCGCCATCGGCGAGCCCTCGGCCGCCAGGTCGCCGAGCATGCCCACCATCACATCGGCGCTGCCCGTGAGGGAGGTGACGACCGCGTGGTCCGGCTCCTCGCCGGCCTGGGCAACGCCCAGCATCGGGTCATAGGTCTGCTCCTGCCCGTCGCCCATCGCGGGCTTGATCCACTCGTTCGCCGCCAGCTCGCGGTTCTTCGCGTTGGGCAGGGTCGCCACGAGCGTCTCGGCGAGGTTGGCCGGCGTGCCGTTCGAGGCGTGCAGGAACATGAGGATCGCGAACGTCTCGCGCACACCGGCGTTCTCCGCCTTCTCGCAGCGCGCGGCAATCGTGGCCATCGTGCTCTTCGCCAGCGCCTCGTACTCGGCGTCGGTGAAGGTGCGGCTCGGGTTCGCCGTGCGGCTGAAGATCTCCTTCGCGAAGCGCTCGTTGATGTCGGTGAGGTACTCCGGCGGCACCGTCGCGAAGACCTCCGCGAGCACCGCCGCGACGTGGCCCTTCGCCGCGCTCTTGACGGCCGCGCTGTTCGCGGCGTAGAAGAGCGCGCCCTTCACCTCGTCGGATCCCGGCATCTTCGCGATGGCCGCGTTCACCTCCGCGAGGAACGCCGCCTGCTCGGCGGGCGCGACCTGCGCCATCGTGCCGCGCAGGGTCTGCGCGTTCTGCGCGCAGTCGCCGACGCGCGCCTGCCATTCGGAACGCGGCAACACATCCGCCGCCACCAGCGGCGAGACCACCAGCGCCAGCACACACACCGCCAACGCCTTCTTCTTCCACTCGTTCTTCATGTTTGACCTCTTCCTCTTGATTCGTTTCCAATCAATACCAGGACATCGGCACCCAGACGACGTCGCCGGCCTTCAGCACCATGTCCATGTCCGGGCGGCCACGCTCGCCCATCTCAATGAGATCCACCCGGCTCTTCGTCTGCCGGCCGTCCTTGTCGCAGCGCGTCACCTGCACGCGGTGCTTGTCGGCGATCGACGTGCAGCCGCCCGCGAGCTGGAGCGCGCGCAGCACGGTGAGGTCCATCGTCGACGGCACGTCGACGGGCCCCGGTCGGTGTACCTCGCCGAGCACCTTCACGGTCCCCCACGGCGACACCATGTTCTGGCCCGGCTGGTAGATGAACGTCGCCGTCACGCTCGGGTCGATGTAGTATTCCTTGTACGCCGCCACGACCTTCTGCTGCAGCTCCACGAGCGAAAGCCCGTCGCACTTGATCGTTCCGACGAGCTCCATCGTGATGCAGCCCTCGGCGTCGACGAAATACTGCTTCGCGTCACGGTTCGGCTGGCCGACGGCCGTGACGGAGATCGCGAGCGCGACGCCGGGACGGATCTTCGGCCCGTCGAAGTACGTCGCAAGGACCTCCGGGTCCACATGCGCCTTCTTGCTGCCGCCGCCCTCAAGCTCGTTCAGGGCGTTGAGCACGGTCTCGCACCCGCCCACGCAGATGAGCGCACACGCCGCGACAAGCGCCGGAAGCAGTCTATCTATGATCCTAAGCGTCATTCAAGCACGTTCCAAAAGACACCGGGAAAGGACTTCTACCCTGTCCGATGGCAGTATGATACCCTTTATCGGCGGATTAGGCAACTGCAAAATTCGGAAAGAATCCGCACCGCCCGTCCGGGGAGGACGGTACGGATCCCTGCCCTGCGCAGACTTTAGGCCTGCTGCGCGGAGGCGTCGACGATCCAGACCTTGAAGGGAACCGCCACACCTTCGCCGAGGTCGATCTTGGCCTCGTAGGTGCCGACTTCCCTGAGTTGGTCGGGAAGGTCGAGCTGGGCGCGCTCGAACTTCGTGCCGCGGTCGGCCTCGATCGCGTCGAGGATGTCCGTCGCCTTCACGCCGCCATAGAGCTTCGTGCCGTCGATCGTCTGGGCGTTCACCGTCACGGAGAGGCCCGTGAGCTTCGAGGCGAGGGCCTCGGCGGCGGCCTTGCGCGCCTTGCGCTCGGCGGCGCGCTGCGCCTCCAGCTTGGCGAGACGGCGGCGCGACGCCTCCGTCACCGGGGCCGCGAGGCCCTGCGGCAGCAGCATGTTGCGCGCGTAGCCGGGGGCGACCTTGACGATCGCGCCGGCCTTGCCGAGGTTCTTCACATCGGCCATCAGCATCACTTCGGTCATGTTAAGCGTTCCTTTCTCAGGCCATGAGGCCCATGTTGCGTGCGCGGCGCACGCCCTTCTTGATCTGGCGCTGCTGCATCGCCGTCACGCCCGTCACGCGGGCCGGGATGATCTTGCCGTATTCGGTCACATAGCGCTTGAGGACCTCGATGTCGTTGAGGTCGATCTTGTCGTTCGCGGGAATCGCGGGACGGCGACGGGAGGTGAACTCGCCACGCTCTTCGCGGTCCGAACGCTCGCTCTTCTTCTGGTAGGCCATTTTCTGGTTCCTTGTTTGTGATTGTCTGTTAGAACGGCAGAGGCGCTTCGTCGTCGCCGCCGGTGACGATGGGTTCGCCCGTGAGACGGCTCTGGTTGGGGGCCGGCAGGGGCAGGAACTTCACGGTCATGGCGCGCACCTTCAGCTTCTGGAGCTTCTGCCCGTCCTTCTCCCAGGTGTCCATCTGGAGACGTCCGTCCACGAGGACCGACCGGCCCTTGCGGAGGTACTGCCCGCACAGCTCGGCAAGCTTCTCCCATGCGTCGATCTCGACGAACGTGGGGATGTCCACCATGTTGCCGTTGCGGTCCCGCCGGCGCTCGTTGAGCGCAAGGGCGAAGCGGCACACCTTCACGGCGTTCGCCCCGACCGTGCGGACCTCGGGGTCGCGCGTCAGGTTGCCCATCAGGATGACTTTGTTGAAGGACGGCATGTTCGCCTCCGCTCCGTCTCTTTATTCAGCCGCAGGCGCCTCGGCGGCAGCCGCCTCGGCCTCCTTCTGGGCCTTGATCGCCTCGCGCTTCGCGGCCGCGTCGCGCTGGGCGGCGAGAATCGCCTCGCGGCGCTCGTCCACCGACAGGATCTGCACGCGGAAGACCTCTTCCACGAGGCGGTAGCGGTTCACGAGCTCGCTCACCTTCGCGGGGTCGAACTCGAAGCGCACGAGCACGTACACGCCGTTCTCGCGCTTGTGCATCGGGTGCGCGAACGCGCGCTTGCCGAGCACTTCCTGGGTGAGGACATTGCCGCCGAGGCGCGTCACTTCCGCAAGCGCCTTCTGGATCTGCGAGTCCAGCACGTCGTCCTTCGCCTGTCCGGCGAAGATGTAGAGACCATCGTACTTCTTCATGTGTCGTTTTCCTTCCCGGCGGCGGCGGATGTCGCCATCCAGCCGTTGTACCGGTTCATCGCGATTTCAGGACTTTCCAATTCGATCGCCCCGATTGCCTTGACCGCCTCCGCCACCACTTCGTCCATGACCTTCCGGTCATCCGGCGAGAACCTGCCGAGCACGTGCCCGACCACGTTCGCGCGGTTGTGCGCGTCGCGGCCGACGCCGAGGCGCAGCCGGAGGAAGTCCGGCGAGCCCGTGCGCTCGATCACGCTCTTCAGGCCGTTGTGGCCGCCCGCCGAGCCGCCCCTGCGGATGCGCATCCGCCCCACGGGGAGGTCGATGTCGTCCGAGACGACGAGCAGGTCTTCCGCCACCTTGGCGTTGTGGTACTTCACCACGGGCGCGACGCAGTTGCCGCTCAGGTTCATGAACGTCATGGGCTTCACCAGCATGACCTTCACGGCGCCGAGCATCCCCGTCGCGAGTTCCCCGTTGAACGAGGACGAGTTCTTCCAGGACGCGCCGATCTCGCGCGCCAGCGCCTCCACGACCTCGAAGCCGATGGAGTGCGGCGTGTTCGCGTAGTCCGCGCCCGGATTCCCCAGTCCAGCGATTACCTTCATCAAGACACCGGAGCGGCGGAATTACTTCTTGGCCTCCGCCTTGGCGGCGTCGGCGTCTTCCTTGCCCTTCTTGATCACCTCGGGCGACTTCTCCTCGCCGGCCGCCGCACCCGGCGCCGCCGCGTCCGCGCCCTCCGGCGCCTTGACGACCGCCACGGCGAGTTCGCCGCGCGTCACGAGCGTCTGCTTGTCGCCGAGCTGCAGGTCGCGCACGAAGAGCGTCTGGTCCAGGCCGAGCTTCGACACGTCGACCTCGAACTTCTCCGCGATGTCCGTGGGCAGGCACTCGACTTCGACCTTGCGGAGCACCTGCTCCAGCACGCCGCCGCCGATCTTCACGCCCACCGCCTCGCCGACGAGGTAGAGCGGCACCGTCACGCGCACCTTCTGCGTGAGCGACACCTCGCTGAAATCCACATGGATGGGCGTACCCGCCAGCACGTCGTTCTGCATCTCGCGCAGCAGCGCCGGCACCTCGGTTCCGTCCACGTCCAGCGTGACCAGGAGCTGCTTGCCCGTCCGGCCCCGCATCGCCATCATGAACTCGTGGGCGTCGAACTTGATGAGCTTCGTCCCGCCCTTGTTCATGCTCATCACCGATGCGGGAACCATCCCGGCACGGCGAAGGCGGCGCACCGCGCCCGTACCCTGTTCGGTACGCGCGGACGCCTTGATCTTGATCTGATCCATTCGTCTTCTCTTGTGTGTGTTCCCCGCCTGCTCTCACGCACGCGCGCTACCCTCGGCGGTCAAAGTTTTTTAGTATAGCACAAATGAGGCCCGCTCTGCAAATACGCGGGCGTTCACTCATGGTTGAAGAGGTCGTTGATGCTCTGGTTCGAGTGGATGCGCTTGATGGCCTCGCCGATGAGGGGGGCGACGCTCAGCACCGTGAGCTTGAAGGGGAGCTTCGAGGGGTCGAAGCCCGTGCGGAGCGGAATCGTGTCCGTCACGACGAGTTCGTCGAGCTGGGTCTCGCCCATCAGGCGCTCCACGCCCTTCGGCGTGAGCGGGAAGTGCGAGACGAACGCATGGACGCTCTTCGCGCCGTTGTCGCGGCACATCTTCGCGGCCGCGCTCAGCGTGCCGCCGGTCGCCGTCATGTCGTCCACCATGATGACGTCGCAGCCCTTGACGTCGCCGACGACGCTGAAGGCGTCGACCGTCGAGTCGCCCGTGCGCTGCTTGGCGACGATCGCGAGGCCCGTCCCCAGCTTGCGGCTGTAGCCGTAGGCCGTCTTCGCGCCGCCCGCGTCCGGGGAGACGACGATGGGCTTCGCGAGGTGCAGGTCGCGGATGTACTTGAGGATCACCGGCTCCGCGTGCAGCTGGTCGAGCGGGATGTTGAAGAAGCCCTGGATCTGGTTCGCGTGCAGGTCGAGCGTGAGCACGCGGTCGGCGCCGGCGGCGGTGAGCAGATTCGCGACGAGGCGCGCCGTGATCGGCACGCGCGGCTGGTCCTTGCGGTCCTGGCGCGCGTAGCCGTAGTAGGGGACGACGGCCGTGATGCGCGCCGCGCTACCGCGCTTGAGCGCGTCCATGATGATGAAGAGCTCCATGTACGCCTCGTTCGGCGACGGGCTGCCGCTCTGGATCACGAACACGTCGCGCCCGCGCACGCCCTCCTGCACCTGGCAGAACGTCTCGCCGTCGGGGAAATGCCGGATGTCGATCTTGTTGAGGGGTTTGCCCAGATAGGCGGCCACCTTCTCGGCAAGCGGCAAATTCGCCGTTCCCGAAAACACCATGAATCCGTTCTGATCCTGTTCCGACATGTTCCTTCTCTCCAGTGATTGATCCTCCAAGACCCACATGGATCTCAAAAGGGGTAGATAGTATAGCAAAATTCCGTCGAACAGGCACGGAACACTACCGCAGAATGAAGAACGTCCCCGAACGGACGGCCAGCGACACCTTCCGGGACGCCGCATCCACCACGACGCGGTAGACCGCCGACACGCCCGGCGCGGGCGTCCAGACGGGCACGCCCGCCACCGCGGCCGACGCCACGGCGAGGACGGACGTGCCGACGGGCGTCACACCTTCGGGCACGGCCACGTCCAGCTTCATCGTCTGCGGGAACGCGATCCGCGCCGCCCCCGTGAACGGCGCCGCCACCTTCCCGTCCGCCCCGTAGACGACGCGCAGCGTCGCGCCCTCCTCGAAGACAAGCTCGTCGACCGTCAGGTTCCCCAAATCCGTGAACGTGCAGCCGGATCGGACGACAAGCCTTTCGAGATGCGTCGGTGCCGTCGCGCGGAACGCCGCGCCGGCCCCCTCCAGCATCACCGTGCCGAAGGCCAGCACGGTCTGCGCCGCCGCCATCTGCGGGAACCACTTCCGCGCCAGATACGCCGTCGCGGCGTCCCGCTCGGCATCCGTCAGACGGTTCGTGTAAATCAAAAGTTCCCCGAGTTCCTGCCCGCCGTTGAGGCGGTAGTTGGCGTTCTTGTCCGCCGCGTAGCAGGAGGCGAGCCACGTGGCCCCGGCCGACGCCCCGGCCGCGTCGTCCGTCTCGGAGATGCGCCAGCCCACGAGGTCGTACGCGCCGCCCAGCCCCGTCTTCGTGCCGTCCACCGCCACGCCGTTCACCCATGTCTCGCCCGCGCGCACGACGCCCTTGTCCAGCCCCGTACCGCCCCAGAGCGGCGCGTCGGCGGTCCGGAAGTTGCCGCCCCGGTGGAAGTGGCGCTTGGTGCCGTCCGACTGGCTGTCGCCGAGCAGGAAGCCGCCGCCGTTCTTGCTGCCGATTACCCAGAAGACCGTGCGGATCTCCGTGCGCGGCGACGAGAACGCCATCATGCGGTCGTCGCCCTCGACGTTAGATTCCGCCATGCGCCCGAAGTCCAGCACGGGGAGGCCGTTCAGCGCATTCGTCGTCCAGACGGGCAGCTGGTGTCCCGGGTGCTGCACGGCGGCGAACGTGCCGCCGCGCCGGTCCGCCCAGTTCGAGACGACGCCCGCCTCGTTCGTCGTGAGCGAAGCCGCCGCCGTCGCGTCCAGCCACGCCGAAAGCCCGCGCGGCGGCGGCGCCGAGACCTCGCCGGCCTCCACCACGCCCTCCGCCACGTGGATCTCCGCACCCGCGTCGCCCCAGCCGAGAACGGCCGTCCCCGCGCCCGTCTTCGTGAACGGGCCCGCCACGGAACCGAACCGAACCGTCTTCCCTTCCGCCACCGACACGGTGCCGGAGGCGGCCCCCGCAAGCGTCGCGTCCGCCGTGAACGCCACCGTCCCCTCCTCCACGGACACCCCGCCCGAAAACGCCGTGCCCGCGCCCGAAAACACGAGCGTCCCCGCACCGCGCTTCACCACCCCCGCCGCGCCGCCGGGCGCATTCACCACGCACGGCTCGAAGGTCATCCGCTGTTCCGCCGCCACGTCGAAGACCGTTTCGGATCGCGTCAGCGCAAGGGCGCTCCCCGCCTCGCCCCGCACGCGCGATCCGTCCGCCGTCGCCGCGCCGTCCACCGTCACACGCGGCACGCCGAAGCCGTTCGTCTGGCCGTTGTACACATTCATCCCGATGTCCGCCCCGTTCGACAGGACAAGGTGCGAGGCGTAGTTCGTGGCGAACTCCTTCGCATCCCACTGTGAACCGAACACCGCGCGGTTTCCCTCTCCGCTCAGAACAAGCGTCGGCATGCCGAGCCCCCGGCCGGTGGCAACCGCCCCAACGGCGGGAGAGAGCGAGGACGGTGCCTCGATGACGACCGTCTCGGTCGGCCCCAGGCGTCCCTGCACGTTCACGCGGACGTTGACGGACTTCCCGCCCGTGACGTGAATCCGCACGCCCGTCTCGGCCGTCAGGGGCACATCGCCGTCAAAGCACAGCATGCCGCCCGCGCCCGTCGCCGTCCAGGCCTGCTCGGCCGCAAGGTGAAGCCCGCCCTTCGGCTGCAGGTTCACCTCGGCACTGACCGTATTCGCGAGCGTGATGCCCGCCGCGCCGACCGTCAACTTCCCGGCACCGCGGACATAGCGCTTCCCGCCCGCCGGCGCGTATTCGAGACCGTCCACGGTCACGCCCGCCTCGGGCACCTGCACGTCGGTGTCGCCGATGACGGCAAATGCGCCGTCCGACCAGTCCACCGTCTCGCCCGCCTCGTTCCGCCACGCCCCGCTTGCCGTCCACACCCCGTTCGACTCGCCCACGTAGGTGAGGCGCGGACTCGCGGCCACCACCGTCCCCGCGCAGCAGACCAGTCCCGCCACGAAGCGCCCAACGCGGTCGCGCAGGCGCGCGGCCCTCCCGTTTCCGTTCCGTTTCATGTCCCAACCGCTCCTTTCAATTCCATTGCAGTTTCTTGCATGTCTCATTGGCAATGAAGACCCTCTTTCGCCGTTTATGAAAGCAAGTATATCACCCCCCCCCCTGTGCGTCAATTGGAAATTTCGATTTATCGTGCCAGCTAATGCGATGCACAACGGGAGGGACGCGCTTGTCGCGTCCGACTACGGAACGTGGAACAACGTAGAACACAGGGGACATTCCATTCAGCGCCGCGCGCAGAGGGCGTTCGATGGGGCACGGTCGCGACAAGCGCGACCCTCCCGCGCGACCCTCCCGGAAGAGACAAACGGGAGGGACGCGCTTGTCGCGTCCGCCTACGGAACGTGGAACACAGGGGACATTCCATTCAGCGCCACGCGCAACGGTCGCGACAAGCGCGACCCTCCCCCGCGCGCCGATGCCGTTCGATGGGGCACGGTCGCGACAAGCGCGACCCTCCCCCGCGCGCCGATGCCGTTCGATGGGGCACGGTCGCGACAAGCGCGACCCTCCCGCGCGACCATCACGGAGGAGACAAACGGGAGGGACGCGCTTGTCGCGTCCGCCTACGGAACGTAGAACAACGTAGAACACAGGGGACATTCCATCCAGCGCCACGCACCGAGGGCGTTCGATGGGGCACGGTCGCGACAAGCGCGACCCTCCCGCGCGACCATCCCGGAGGAGACAAACGGGAGGGACGCGCTTGTCGCGTCCGCCTACGGAACGTGGCGTCCGCCCGCGCAACCCGCCTGGGGAACCTCACGCGACCCGCCTAGGGCAAAAAACAAAGCCAGACGCGAACACGCATCTGGCAGAACGGGACTGGCGGAGGGAGGGGGATTTGAACCCCCGATACGGTGATTAAACCGTATGACGATTTAGCAAACCGTTGCCTTCAGCCACTCGGCCATCCCTCCGTGAGGAAAACGGAAAGTATGATACGAAATCCGCCGCCGGAATGCAAGCGCGAAATCGCCGTTTTCAAAATCAATGCGCGGCGAGGAACGCCTCCACCTCGGCGCGGTTCGGGCAGGCGGGCGGACGGCCCGAGAGGCCGCGGCACTTGAGCGCCGAGACGGCGCTCGCGAACCGCATGGATTCGCGCAGGTCATGCGTCTCGATCCAGCGGATCGCGAAGCCCGTGTGGTAGAGGTCGCCGCAGCCCGTCGTGTCGACGACCTTCTCGACGGGGAAGGCGGGCAGCTTCACGAAGTGCGTGCCGTCGAAGGTCATCGAGCCGCGCACGCCCATCGTCGCGCCCGCGACTGCGGGGTGGTAGGTGTCGTAGATCTTCCGCACGGCCGCCTCGGCGTCCGCAAGGCCCGTGAGCTTGAGCGCAAACTCCTCGCTGCAGACGAGCAGGTCGGCGTAGGGGAGCAGTTCGGGTACGCCGTCGCGGAGGGTGCCGACGTCGAAGTTGACGACGACGCCCGCCTCCTTCGCGGCCTTCGCGCCCGCGAGGGCGCCCTTGGGGTTGTGGCCGTCGATGTGGAAGATCTTCGCGCCGCGCACGAGGTCGAGGTCCACCTCGTCCGCCTGCAGTTCGGTGAGGCCCTCGCGCGTCCAGGCGCAGGAGCGGTTCCCGGTCTTCTCCTCGATCCAGAGGTAGGCGATCGCGCTGGAGGCGCCGGGGCGGATCTTCATCGCGGAGGTGTCGACGCCCTGGCGTTTGAAATCTTCGAGGATCATGCGCCCGTCGGGGTCGTCGCCGACCGTGCCGATGTAGGCGGCGGAGAGGCCGAGGGCCGCCGCGCCGGCGGTCGAGTTCGCCGAGGGGCCGCCGCCGAGGATGGCGTGCTTGATCATCTGCACCTTGGTGTCCATGGGGATGAACGGCAGCACCGCGAGGTGGTCGTTCGAGCAGTAGCCCAGTCCAACGAAGTCGGCTTTCATGGGGATTCCTTTCCGGGGGTGGTGGGGGTCAGCTGTAGTAGGCGAAGCGCTTCTCGATGCGCTCCATCGTCCAGGCGACCACGTAGTTGAAGATGTAGTAGAAGACGCCCGCCGCGACGAGCGGGGCCATGGTCGTGTGCGCGCTCGAAAGCTGCTTCGCGAGCGTGAACATCTCCGTCACCGCGATCGTGAACGCGAGCGACGTGTCCTTCACGAGGGTGATGACCTCGTTGCCGACGGCGGGAATGACGCGCTTCACCATCTGCGGCAGGACGATGCGGAAGAACGCGCGCCCGCGCCCCAGGCCGAGCGCCTTCGCGGCCTCCCACTGCCCGACCTCGACGGAGAGGATGCCGCCCCGGTAGATCTCCGCGAAATACGCCGCGTAGTTCAGCGCGAACGCGAGGATCGTCGCGAGGAGGCGCGGGTAGTGCGCGAGCGACATGCCGAAGAGGTAGTAGGGCGCGAAGTAGACGAAGAGGATCTGGAGCATCAGCGGCGTGCCGCGCACGACGCTGATGTAGAGGCGGAAGGCCGTGGAGACGGGCCGCGCGGAGGACATGCGCCCCCACGCGACGACGAGCCCCAGCGGCAGAGCCAGCAGCAGGGTGAACGCGAAGATCTCCACCGAGACCAAGAGCCCGGAGAGCAGTTCCAGCACCATGCCCGTGACGGTCATACGCGCGCCTGCCGCAGCGTTCCGACTACTTCAGGATGAGGGCGTTCTTCTCGATGCCGTACTTCTCGGCGATCTTCGCCATCGTGCCGTCCTTCACCATCTCCTTGAGCGTGGCCTGCACGTCGTCGCGGAGCTGTGTGTTGCCCTTCTTGAAGCCGATGCCGTAGGTCTCGGTCATGACGATCTCCTTGAGGAGCGTGAACTTGCCGGGCATGTCGGCCATCTTCTTCTTCGCCACGCCCACGTCGAGCGCCACGGCGTCCACCGCGCCCGAGTCGAGCTCCAGCATCGCGTTGTTGTAGTTCGGCACGACGACGAGCTTCTTGAAGGTGGCGCCGAGCGCGGCGACGTCCTTCTTGTCGCCCTTGCCGGAGAGTTCCTTCTGGACGGGCGTGTCGGTCTGCACGCCCACGGTCTTCCCGGCGAGGTCCTTGAGGGACTTGACCGGAGAGCCAGCCTTCACGAGCACGATCTGCGAATTGTCCACGTAGGGCTCCGTCCAGGTGTAGCCCGCCTCGCGCCCCTGCATGGTGAAGCCGTTCCAGATGCAGCTGATCGAACCGGAGTTGAGCTCCATGTCCTTCGCGTCCCAGTTGACCGGGTTCGCGACGAACGTCCAGCCGCGCCGCGCGCAGACCTCGCGGGCGAGGTCGAGGTCGAAGCCCTTGTACTCCGCGCCCTCCTTGTAGCCGTAGGGCGGGAAGTCGGCGTCGAATCCGACCACGAACTTCGTCTTCCCGTCGTCCGCCTGCTTCCCGCAGCCCGTGAACAGTCCCATCGCGGCCACTGCGGCCGCCGCCACCATCATCAACTTCTTCATTGATTCACTCCTTTTCCTGAAACAAACTTCTCAACAAAGCAAAACGGACTCCAGTATACCACAACGTCCCCCCTCACGACATCACATGCCAGAGGACGCAGAAGAAATGGCAGACCGATCCCGCCAGCACGAAGAGGTGCCACACCATGTGCGCGTAGGGCAGGCTCCTCCACAGGTAGAACACGCAGCCGAGCGTGTAGAGCCCGCCGCCCACGGCGAGCCACATCGTGCCGAGGCCGTGCAGCGAGCGGACGAGCGGCAGAAGCGCGACGACGGCCACCCAGCCCATCAGCACGTAGGCGAAGGTGGAGACGTAGCGGAAGCGCCCCGTCGTCCACACCTTGAAGAGGATGCCCGCCAGCGCGGCGCCCCACTCGATGCCGAAGATCGTCCAGGCAAGGGCGGGATGCTCCGGCCGCAGCGTCACGAGACAGAACGGCGTGTAGCTGCCGGCGATCAGGAAGTAGATCGCCATGTGGTCCATGATGTGCAGCACCCGCTTCGCCGGCTCGTACGACACCGCGTGGTAGGCGGACGACACCGAGTAGAGAAGAATCAGCGAAGCCCCGAACACCGAGCCGGAGACGACCTTCCAGGCGACGTCGACGCCCGAACGGACCGCCACCCACACGAGGAGGGCCGTCATCGCCGCGCCGAGGTGGGACCCCACCACGTGCGTGACGGTGTTCGCCACCTCCTCGCCCGCTGTCTGCCGGTACGCCATCGAAGCCCGTGCGGACGGACGCCTCAGTTCCCGCCCTTCACGATCCGGCGCACGAAGCTCTCAAGCCCGGCGGACTCCTCCAGCGTGAGGACGCCGTCCGCGCGCGCGGACGCAAGCGCCTGGCGGAACGCCTCCCGCCCCTCCATGCCGTCGAGGAGCTTCATCAGCTCCGCGCTCTCGGCAAGGTCGATCTTCCCGTCCGCGAGCATCCCCTTCGCCATGCGATTGAGCGCGGCGGAGAGGGCGGCGTCGTTGACGGACTGCGCGAACTTGCGGAAGATCGCAGGTGCGGACGTCTCGTCGACCGCGCCCTTCAGGATGAGCTGGAGGAAGAACAGCGTCGCGAGCATGAGCGCGACCGCGAGCGGCAGCGCGATCCACGCCGAGCCGACGAACGGCGCGGCGACGTAGGCGACGAACGAGACCGCCGCCACCGTCAGCGCATACGGCAGCTGCGTGTTCACGTGTACGATGTGGTTGCACTGCGCGCCCGCCGAGGCCATGATCGTCGTGTCGGAGATCGGCGAGCAGTGGTCGCCGCACACCGCGCCCGCCATGCAGGCCGAGACCGCGATGATCGTCATCGAGCTGCCGGGAATCGCCGCGAGGACGATCGGGATGAGGATGCCGAACGTGCCCCAGCTCGTGCCCGTCGAGAACGCGAGGATGACCGCGATCACGAAGATGATCGCCGGCAGGAAGTTGAAGAGGCCCGCCGCCGGCCCGTTGATGAGGTCGGAGATGAAGACCTTCGCGCCAAGCGCGTCCGTCATGCCCTTCAGCGTCCACGCGCAGCAGAGGATCATGATCGCCGGCACCATCGCCTTGAAGCCTTCCGGGAAGCCGTCCATGCAGTCGCGGAACGAGATGACGCGGCGGCAGACGTAGAAGACGACCGCGAAGACGAGCGCGACGATCGAGCCGAGCGTGAGGCCGACCGAGGCGTCGGAGTTCGAGAACGCGACGACGAAGTTGCGGTGCGCCTCGCCCTCGGCGAAGAAGCCGCCCGAGTAGATCATGCCGACGACGCACGCGGCGATCAGCACGAGGACGGGGATCACGAGGTCGATGACGCGGCCGCGGTCGTTCTTCGTGAGCACTTCCGTCGCCTCCTCCAGCGCGCCGAGGTCGGGCTTTCCGGCGGCGACGTCCGCCTCGTGGCGGCGCATCGGGCCGAAGTCGAACTTCATGAACGCGAGCGCGAACATCGTGACGATCGTGAGGATCGCGTAGAAGTTGTAGGGGATCGCGGCGATGAAGAGCGAGAAGCCGCTTTCCGCGCCCGCGCCCTTCGCGAAGCCGGCGACGGCCGCCGCCCAGCTGGAGATCGGCGCGATGATGCAGATCGGCGCGGCCGTCGCGTCGATGAGGTACGAGAGCTTCGCGGCCGAGACCCTCTTCGCCTTCGTGACCGGGTGCATGACCGAGCCGACCGTGAGGCAGTTGAAGTAGTCGTCGACGAAGATGAGCATGCCGAGGATGATCGTCGCGACCTGCGCGCCGACGCGGCTCTTGATGTGCGTCTGCGCCCAGCGGCCGAACGCCGCCGAGGCGCCCGTCTTGTTCATCATCGCCACGAGCGCGCCGAGAAGGACAAGGAAGATCAGGATGCCTACGTTGTAGGCGTCGGCGATCTTTTCGATGAAGCCCGCCTGCACGACGTGCGTGAGCGTCGTCTCGAACATCCCGACGAACCCGTCGGCCTTCATCGCGTAGAGGACGCCGCCCGAGACGATGCCGAGGAAGAGCGACGAATAGACCTCCTTCGTGATGAGCGCGAGCACGATCGCGAGGAGCGGCGGGAAGATCGCCCACCACGTGCCGTAGAGCGGCTCCGACTGCCGCACCGTCGCGAGCGCCACCGCCTCGTGCGCCTTGAAGTCCTTGTCCGCCTGGACGTTGTCGGCGTACTTGTCGACGTAGTCCTTCGCGCCCTTCACCTCGCCCTCGGCCTCGACGGCGGCGAGGTTGTAGGTGTTCGTCGCGCCGTCCACGACCACGGCGACCGGAATCGGCGGGGGCGCCTTGTCGCCGGCGACGGCGGAAACGACGGTCCCGGCGAACGCCAGGGCACAGAGCAGAAACGTCTTCATGCGTGCTTCTCCTTGTTGTGTTCGGAAATCCCACCTCATGCGGGCAGTTCGCCCTGCACCTTGCCGAGGAACTCGCCCAGGCGCCCCTCGTGCTTCTGTCCGAAGATCTCCGCCGGCGTCCCCTCGGCGGAGATGCGGCCGCCCTCCAGGAAGAGGACGCGGCTCGCGACGTCGCGGGCGAAGCGCATCTCGTGCGTCACCACGACCATCGTCATGCCCCTCTTCGCGAGGTCCTTCATGACGTCCAGCACCTCGCCGACCATCTCGGGGTCGAGGGCCGAGGTCGGCTCGTCGAAGAGCATCACCTTCGGCTCCATCGCGAGCGAGCGCACGATGGCGACGCGCTGCTTCTGCCCGCCGGAAAGCTGCTGCGGATAGGCGCCCGCCTTGTCGGGGAGGCCCACGCGCTCCAGCAGTTCGCGCGCCTTGCGCTCGGCCTCCGCGCGCGGCGTCTTCCGCACGAGACGCGGGGCGAGGGTGATGTTGTCGAGGATCGTCAGGTGCGGGAAGAGGTTGAAGTGCTGGAACACCATCCCCATCTCCGAGCGGACCCGGTTCTTCGTCCGCTCGTCCGCCCGCACCACGTCCACGCCGTCGAAGACGACCGAGCCCGCCGTCGGCTGCTCCAGCAGGTTCATGCAGCGGAGGAACGTGGACTTGCCGCCGCCCGAGGGGCCGATCATCACGACGACCTCGCCCGGGCGGATGTCGGTCGAAAGCCCCTTGAGGACTTCAAGGTTGCCGAAGGACTTGCGCAAGTCCGTGATCTGGAGTAATGCTTTCGTCATGGTTCCCCCGCTTGGAGCGTAGAGGGCGGAGATGGTGTGCGCGGCGGCGGGCGCCTACGAATCGTTGTGGACGACATCCGCGCCCGTGTTGCGGAGATGACGCTCCAGCTTCCCGAGAAGCCAGGTGAACGTCATCACGAGAATGAGGTAGATCGCCGCCACCGTCAGGTAGGGCGTGTAGACGGAATACGTCTGCGAGCGGATGATGTCGCCGCCCTTCGCGAGGTCGCAGAGCGCGATGTACCCGACGATCGACGTGTCCTTCATCAGCACGATGAACTCGTTGCCGAGTGCGGGCAGCACATTGCGGATCGCCTGCGGAAGGATGATCTTGAGCATCGTCTTCCAGTAGCCGAGGCCGAGCGCGCGCCCGGCCTCCATCTGCCCCGGATCGATGGACATGATGCCCGCGCGCAGGATCTCCGCCTGATACGCGCCCGAGTTGATGCCGAAGGCGAGGATCGCAACCGCCACCTTGTCGAGCGACTTCATGATGATGAAGTAGCAGATCAGGAGCTGCACCACCATCGGCGTTCCCCGGATGATCGTGAGATACACCTTCGCGAGCGCGTTGAGGACGGGGAAACGACCGTACTTGTCGTGCGACGAACGGATGATGGCGATGAAGAACCCGATCACGAGACCGAGCGCAATCGCCGTCAACGCGACTTCAAGCGTGACGCCGAGCCCGTTCCACAGGTAATGCCAGCGTTCGTTCTTGACGAAGCAAAGGTGAAAGTCGTCGATCAGGGACTGGAACATGCGGCGCCCTTATTTCTCTTTCAGCTTGTCCGCCTCGGCCGTGTAGGTCTCCACCCACTTCGCGAGCCGGCCGTTCGCCTTGAGCTCGGCGATCGTCTCGTTGATCGCCTTCAGCAGCTCGGGCTGCCCCTTCCGGATCGCGACGGCGTACTCCTCGGTCGTGATGAAGTCCGAAAGCGCAAGGTCGGCCTCGCCCTTCACGCAGTTCTTCGCAGGGTCGATGTCGGCGATGACGACATCGACGCGGCCCGCCTTGAGGGCCGCCACGGCCGCCGCCGGCGAATCGAAGCGCTCGGGCTGCTGCTTGAGCGTCTCCGTCACGAACGTCTCGCTCGTCGTGCCGCTCTGCACGCCAACCTTCTTGCCCTTCGCATCCGGCCCCTTCGCGTACGGCGTCGCCTTCTTGTAGACGAACACGACGCCCGTCTTCACGTAGGGCACCGAGAAGTCGACGTTCTTCTTGCGGTCCTCCGTGATCGTGATGCCCGCCGCCGCGAGGTCGGCCTTCCCCGAAATGACCGTCGGGATGACGGAGTCGAAGTTGACCGACTCGACCGAGAACGACCGGCCGAGCTTCGCCGCGACCGCCTTGCAGATCTCCACGTCGATGCCGACGATTTCCTGTCCGCGCAGGAACTCATACGGCGGGAACGTCGCCTCCGTGATCATCTTGAGGGTCTTGTTCTTCTCCGCGCATCCCGCAAGCAGAACCACCGCCGCCAGCGCAACCATCAGTTTCTTCATGTTCACCTCTCCTCTAAAACCTAAAACCTGAAACCTAAAACCTGAAACCTGAAACCTACTTCTTCAGCGCGTCGGCTTCCTTCGTGTACTGCGCGCGGATCGCCTCCATTTTGCCGTTCGCCTTGAGCTCGGCGATCGTCTCGTTGATCGCCTTCAGCAGCTCGGGGCGGCCCTTCTTGATCGCGACGGCATACTCTTCGAGGTTGACCGGCTTGGGGGCGATTGCGAGCTCGGCCTCGCCGAGGACGCAGTTCTTCGCCGGCTCCACGTCCACGAGCACGGCGTCGCAGCGGCCCGCCTTCAGCGCGGCGCACGCCTCGGCGGCGGAACGGAAGCGCTCCGGCTCCTGCTTGAACTGCTCGATCACGATCGTCTCGGCGGTGTTGCCGCCCTGCACGCCGATGCGCTTGCCCTTGCAGTCCGCCGCCGTCAGGACCGGCGCGGACTTCTTGTAGATGAGGACGATCTCCGTCTTCGCGTAGACGTCGGAGAAGTCGACGTTCTTCTTGCGGTCCTCCGTGACCGTGATGCCGGCGGCCGCGATGTCGGCCTTCCCCGACATGACCGAGGGGATGACGGAGTCGAAGTCGACGTTCTCGACGGCGAACGTCTTTCCGAGCTTCGCCGCGACGGCCTTGCAGATCTCCACGTCGATGCCGACGATCTCGCTTCCGCGCAGGAACTCGTAGGGCGGGAACGTCGCCTCCGTGATCATCTTGAGCGAGTTGTCCTTCTCGCCGCAGCCACACACCACCGCCATCGCCGCGCCAAGCGCGAGCACCATCATCTTTTTCATGTTCGTTCCTTCGTTTTTCGGCCCCAAGCAGGGCAAGTTGAACGCATAGTATACCGTTTCCGCGAATCTGCGGCAATTGCGAATGCACCCTTATCCCGATTTTTTGCGTCGGAGGTCTTCTTTGCGTGGCCGGGCGTGACCGCCAGTCGTCCGATGGACGACTGGACGCCTGCGCGGCGTTCTCGGATTGTCTCGGATCTCCGCTGGGCGCTTCGCCGCTTTGGCCCGAGATCCGCGACTGCCGGGAAGCCGACAACTGCACGAACTGTGGGAAGCGCTCCGCCCTTCTGAAGTCCTGCGTCCGCGAGAGGGCCGGCTTTTGGTATAATTTGCCCTTGAACACATCTCAGTGGAGACCCAACGATGAAACGCCTCGCCCTCGCGGCCCTGACGCTTGTCGCCGTCGCCGCACCCGCCGTGCCCGTCGGCGAAACGGCCGCCCGCACGGCGGCAAGGAACTTCCTCTCCTCCGACGACGTCGGCGCGCGCCTCCTCTTCGGGCGCGCGCTCGACGCCCTGGAACGTCGCGGCGCGCTCTGGGTCGCGCGCCTGAAGCCCGCCGGCTACATCGTCCTCTCCGGCGACGACGCGGCCGAGCCGGTCGTCGCCTTCTCGCGCACCGCCTACGCCGAACCTCCGAGCGACTCGCCCTTCGCCGCCCTTCTCGCGACCGCGGACACCAACGTCCTCGCCGCCGTCGCGGCCGACGCCGTGCGCCCCCTCGCGGGCCTGCGGACGCC
>URIT01000006.1 GCA_900547945.1 uncultured bacterium | reverse complement strand
CACGCTCGCCGGGCTCGCGGGGAAGCTGGCCGAGCGGCGCGTCCGGGAGGCCCGGAACCTCGGCCCGGCGGACTGGGCCGAGGCGGCGGCGCGGCCCGGCCCCGGGCCGGCGTGGACGGGCCGCCCGCTCGCCCTCCCGCTGGGGCCGAGGGTCATGATGGAGCTCGTGCCGTGCCCCGCCGGTTCGTTCACGATGGGCTACGAGGGCGGCAGGGATTCCTTCCGCCCCCGCCCCGTCCGGATCAGCCGCCCGTTCTGGGCGGGCCGCTACCCCGTGACGCGGGAGCAGTGGAACGTCTTCATGCCGCCGCAGGAGACCAACGAGCTGGAGGCGGCCCTGGGCGGCGACCGGGGCGCCGTCGGCTGGGTGAACCGCGCGGCGGCGACGCGGTTCTGCGGCATCCTGACGGAAAGGTTCGGGCACCTCCTGCCGCGCGGCTACGTCTTCCGCTTCCCGACGCTCGCCGAGTACGAGTACCTGACACGGGCGAACACGGTGGACCCGAAGGACCCCTACTCCAGCCCGACGTCCCCGCAGACCGGCGGCGCGCGGCATTCCGAGATCGCCGTGGGGACCGACGGGAGGGAGGAGCTGCTGAGGAGGTGCGGCCTGACCCTGGGGGAGTGGTCTACGCAGGGGGATAAGTTGCCGACGGTGCGCGTCGGGCTGCGGCGGCCCAACCGCTGGGGCATCTACGACTGCCTGGGAAATGCCGACACGTGGGTGCTGGATCTTTTCCCGAGACGTGTCATGGCGGGAGAGAGGTGGATGAAGCTGATGGCGCGCCTGCCGTACCCCGATCTTGCGGTCGATCCGCTCGCCTGGGAGGAGGGCGGGGATCTCGTCGGCGTGCTTGTGTTGTGCCACTCGTCCCTGGCATGGGGCGAGGTGGAACGTTTCTATGTCCCTCGGGACACCACGGTTGCCCGTATCCTGGGGTTGCGCGTCGTGGCGGCGCCCGACCTCGTGGCGGAACTCCGGGCGCGGAAGGGCCTGTAGTCCCCCTCCCGGTCCGCGACATCCCTTCCCGTCTCGGCCCGCGCTGTACCCGCACGGCCCCCATCGCGGGGTGGTGTGTTGTGGGGCGATGTTTTGCGGGGCGGTGTGTTGCGGGGCGGTGTGGTATAATAACGACCATGCTACACCAATACAGATTCGTGGTCGTGATTGCGCTTCTGGGGCTTGCGGCGGCTCTGGCGACGGAGAAGGGGAAGCTGCCGCTTGCGCTGCGGGGGCTGAAGAAGACGCTGCGGCGCGATGCGGGCGTGCAGCCCATCGCCGACGCGCGGCATGCGGGCGTTCCCGTCTGGAAGCGGCTGTTGGCGCTGGTCCTGTGCGTGCTGGCGTTTGTGGTCGCGGCGGCGGGGAGCACGTGGGTGGGCGATCTGCCGGGGACGTTCAAGAGCGGCGCGGCGGTGCCTTCCCTGGACGTGACGGGTCCGAGGGCGCAGTTCGTGGCGGGCGACTGGACGCGCTTCGCGCATGTGTTCGCGCGCCTGGAGCGTGGCGAAGCGGTTCGCATCGCGGTGATCGGCGGGTCGATCACGCAGGGCGCGGGCGCCTCGGGGCGTGCGAACCAGTGGGGATCGAAGTTCACGGCGGGCTGGCGGCGGGCGTTCCCCTCGGCGAAGATCGACTTCGTGAATGCGGGCATCGGCGCGACGGGCTCGGCCATCGGGGCGTTCCGCCTCGCGCGCGACGTGCTTGCGAAGCAGCCGGATGTCGTGGTGGTGGAGTTCTCCGTCAACGACGCGCCCGGGCGCGAATGCGCGGAGTCCTACGAGGGCGTCATCCGCCAGCTCCTGAAGGATCCGCGCGGCATCGCCGTCATCCAGCTCGGCATGGTCGGCCAGGCCGGCAACAACGTCCAGGCCTGGCACGGCAAGGTGGCGGCGCACTACCGGGTGCCCTACGTGAGCTACCGCGACGCGCTCTACTACCCGTACGTGAAGGAGGGGCAGGTGAAGTGGACCGACATCTCGCCGGACACGATCCACCCCAACGACGACGGGCACGCCTACGCCGCCGCGCTTCTCAACTGGACCATCGAACGGCGGTATGCGGAGTGGAAGAGGGCGGGGCGCCCGCTCGCCGCCGTGCCGCCCCTCCCCGCGCCGCTCTACGGCACGCGCTACGACAAAGGACGCTTCTGCCTCATGCAGGACGCGAAGATCGTCGAGAACAAGGGCTTCTTCCCCCTGCGCGACACGTGCTGGGGCATCGGCCTCGCCTGCACGAACGCGCAGGGCCGCCTCGTCTTCGAGGTCGAGGGCCCCACCGTCGCGCTTCTCTACCGTTGCGGCAACAAGCCCTACAACTGGGGCAAGATCGCCGTGAAGATCGACGGCACGCCCGTGGTGGACGGCCTTGACTGCTTCCGCGACCAGTGGTGGTGGTACACGCCCGCGCTCTTCCTCTGCCGCGACCGGCCCGGCCGGCATGTCGTGGAGGTCGAGACGAAGGCGGAGAAGAACGCGAAGAGCGCCGGGTTCGGCTGCCACCTCACGGGCCTGCTCGTGAGCGAGTGAAGGAAAATTAAGCGGTTAGTCGCTTCGCTTTAAGCGGTTAAGTCGTTAAGTCTGTGGTGACTGGGTGATTGGTCATGACGAACGCAGATCGCCTTGCGACACATCTGCGTTTCATTCTACCCAACCACTTAACTACTTAACCATTTAAAGCCGCGAAGCGGCGACTTAAAAAGGTTGATGATGATGATGGACTGGAAATACAGGCGGAGCGACTTCCGGCGGCCGGCGGCGCAGCTGGAGCATGTGGAAATGACGGTCCGGTTCTTCGAGGACCGCGTGGAGGCCGAGGGGACGCTGCACATGCGCGCGCGCGAACCCCTGCGGGAGATCGCGCTCGACGTGGACGGCGCGAAGGCCGTCTATCCATTGGACCGCGCGTATGCGGCGGGCGAGGCGTTCACCGTGCGGGTCGCGCATGTCACCCATCCCGACGACACGCGCCTTGAGGGCATCTACCGGGACGTCACGCCCGCGCATGCGCCGCAGCAGTACATGAGCCAATGTCAGCAGTACGGGTTCCAGCGCATCCTGCCGATCATCGACGACTGCACGGCGAAATGCACGTTCCGCACGACGCTGGAGGGCGACGCGCGCTACACGCACCTCATCTCCAACGGCGACCTCGTGGAGGACGCGGTGGTGGGCGGCCGCCGCCGCTGCGTCTACGAAATGCGCCGTCCGATGGCGCCGTACCTCTTCCTCGCGTGCGCGGGGACGTGGGAGGTCCTGTCGGACGCCGTGACCTACCCGGACACGGGGAAGACGGTGAAGCTCGAATACCTCGTGCCGCCGGGTCACCGTGACGGCGCGCGCATCCCGATGGAGATCCTGAAGCGGTCCGTCCTCTTCCAGCACGCGCTCACGGGCTTCGAATACCCCTTCGAGACCTACCGCACGATCTGCATGGAGAAGTCCCTGTTCGGCGGCATGGAGAACACGGGCAACACGACGATCGTCACGGAGGCGGCGCTCGTGGACGAGATGACCTCCGACCGTCGGCTCGTCTACGCGCACGGCGTCATCCCGCACGAGTTCGAGCACAGCCACTGCGGCAGCGGCGTGACGATGGAGAGCGTCTTCGACATGTGGCTCAACGAGGCGTATACGGTCAACGTGGAGCGCGCGTTCCTCGCGCGGGAATTCGGCACGTCGTTCATGCGTGCGGAGGAGATGCGCCTCCTGCGCGGGACGGGTGGGGCCTTCGCCGAAGAGGAGGGCGGCATCGCGGGGAGCGTCGTGCGCGAAGGCGTGAACGATCCGGACGAGGTGGTGGACGCGATCACCTACGACAAGGCGCCCGAAGTCCTCAATACCCTTCGGAACCTGATCGGCGCGGAGGCGTACGCCGCCGCCTGGCGCGCCTACTTCCGCCGCTTCGACGGCGGGAATGCGAACACGAACGACTTCCTGAAGGTGTTCTCCGAGGCGGCGGGGCGCGACGTGGGCGCGCTCATGCGCCCGTGGCTCTTCGACGCGGGCCACCCGACCGTCCATGCGGGCTGGCGGTGGCAGGCGGGCGAGCTGACGATTACGCTTGAACGGGATCGCGCCTACACGATTCCCGTGCCGTTCGCGCTCGTGAAGGACGGGCGCGACGTCGCGCAGGGCACGTTCGTCCTCGACGGCGCGCGGCAGACGTTCACGGCGCGTTGTCCGAAGCCGGACTTCATATCCTGGAACCGGGGCGGCGGCTTCTACGGTATCCTCGTCCCCGAGGCGACGGAGGCGGAGTTCGCGCGCCAGGTGCGCGAGGATCCCGACCTCTTCAACCGTGCCGAGGCGATGCGGATGCTGCGCGACCGGGGGGCGTTCGAGACGTGGCGCACGCTCTACCGGGAGGTCTTCGCGGACGCCGCGCTCGACCTCGGCGCGAAGGCGGAGATCCTCGCGATCCCCGCCGACTCGCTCGACCGCCGCCGCCGTGCGCGCGTGCGGGAGAACGTGCAGGAGATGCATGCGCTCCGCAAGGCCGCCGCGCAGGCCATCGGCGTATCGTCCCTCGTCGTGGCGCTCGCGGGCGCGGCGACGGACGGCCTCGACGCGGCCGCCCTCGTCCGGCGCGCGTGGGAGAACCGCATCCTCGAACTGCTCGCCGAGGTGGACGAGCCGGAGGCGTGGACGGCGATCACGGGCTACCTCGGCCGGGCGAAGAACGTCACGGCGCGCCTCAACGCGCTGCGGGCGCTCACGATGGGGAACTGGCCGGGGCGGCAGACGCTCCTCGACGCCGAGGGGCGCAAGCTGCGCGCCTCCCTCAATGGGTACGCCGCCTGGCTCGGGCTCGTGGCGGGCGATCCGCATGCGGACGTCTTCGCGCGGATGCGCGCGGAGGAGCGGCGGAAGGGCTGGTCGATCCGCCACCCCACGCTGAGCCGTGCGCTCTACTGCGGCTTCGCCGCGAACGGCGACCGGCTCTGGACGGACGAGGGGCTGGCCTGGCTGGAGACGACGCTGGTCGCCTATGCGCGCGTGTCGGAGTACAACGCCCTGCGCCTCCTGGCGCCGCTCACGACCTGGCGGTGGTTCGAGCCGGGGCTGCGGGAGGAGGTGCGCGGCCTTCTGGCGCGCGTCGCCGCCGCCCTGCCGCGTGCCGAATACGCCTTCATCGGCGGGAAGCTGGCGGCGCTCCTGGACAGACCGTCCTGAGCGGACGCCCGAACGCGCCCGAACCGCCTCAAACCGAATCATGACGCGGCGGGAGGGTTTGTGCTATAATGCCACTTTCGGACGCAGTGTCCGGCTTTCTACGATAAACTCTAAACAGAAAGAACCGAAGAGACCATGAACTACACCTACACATGCCTCAACCCCATCGCGGCGATTGGGCTGAACAACCTGACGGACGCCTATACGCGCACCGAGGACTTCGCGGCGGCGGATGCCGTCTTCGTGCGCAGCGCCAAGATGGCCGAGCTGACGCCCGGCGCGAACCTGCTCGCGGTGGCCCGCGCCGGCGCCGGCGTCAACAACATCCCGCACGCGGACTACGCGAAGAAGGGCATCGTCGTGTTCAACACGCCCGGTGCGAACGCGAACGGCGTGAAGGAGCTCGTGCTCGCCGCGATGCTGCTTGCGAGCCGCGACGTCATCGGCGGCATCGAGTGGGTGAAGGCCAACGCGGCGGACGCGGACATTGCGAAGACGGCCGAGAAGGCGAAGAAGGCGTTCGCGGGCACGGAGATCCTGGGCAAGAAGCTGGGCGTCATCGGCCTCGGGGCGATCGGGCAGAAGGTGGCGAACGCCGCCGCCGCGCTCGGCATGGAGGTGTACGGGTACGACCCCTACCTCTCGGTCGACGCCGCGTGGAACCTGAGCCGGTCCGTGCGGCACTGCAAGAACGTCGAGGCGATCTACCAGAACTGCGACTTCATCACGGTCCACGTCCCCGCACTCGATTCCACGAAGGGCATGATCAACGCCGAGGCGATCGCCATGATGAAGACGGGCGTGATCGTGATCAACGCGGCGCGCGACGCGCTCGTGAACGAGAAGGACATGCTCGCCGCGCTGGAGAGCGGGAAGGTGCGCAAGTACGTGAGCGACTTCCCGAACGCGACGACGGCCGGGCAGAAGGGCTGCATCGTGATCCCGCACCTGGGCGCCTCCACGGAGGAGGCCGAGGACAACTGCGCGGTGATGGCGGTGAAGGAAATGCGCGACTACCTCGAAAACGGGAACATCGTCAACTCCGTCAACTACCCCGCCTGCTCGCTCGGCCCGGTGAAGAAGGCCGGCCGCATTGCGATCTGCCACAAGAACGAGGCGAACATGATCGGCACGTTCACCTCGATCCTCGGCAACGCGAAGGTCAATATCGATGCGATTGCGAACAAGTCGCGCGGCGATGTCGCCTACACGCTCATCGACGTTGACACCCCGGCCCCCGCCGCCGTCATCGACGCGCTCAAGAAGAGCACCGCGGTCATCCGCGTGAGGGTGATCAAGTAGTGGTTAAGTGGTTAAGTAGTTAAGTGATTAAGTAGTTAAGTGATTAAGAAGTTAAGTGGTTTAGTGGTAGTTAAGTAGTTAAGTTTTGAGTTCGTAGAATTGATACGTTGACAGTAACTTAACTACTTAACCACTTAAAGCGAAGCGACTTAACCCAAACTTAAAGCGGAGCGACTTAATCCAAACTTAAAGCGAAGCGACTTAATAACTCAATTCTTATGGCGACATTCAGCTACAGGGCGATGACGAAGGACGGACGGCGCGTGGACGGAACGGTCCAGGCGGCGGATCGGCGTGGCGCCCTGGCCGCTGTGCGCCGGCTCGGCCACACGCCGCTTTCCGTCTCCGAGGCGGGGGGCGGCGCGGCGGCCGCGAAGAAGTCCGCGAAGGGCGGCAGCATCTGGAACATGAAGATCGGCGGTGCGGCGGACGCGATGACGGACGCCGAGGTGCTGCTCTTCACAAGCGAACTCGCCGACCTGCTGGAGGCCGGCATGACGCTCGGCCAGGCCCTCGGCTGCCTCGCGAACCAGGGTGAGGAGGGGAGCGCGCAGCGCACGGTCAGCCAGGACCTCTGCCAGCGCATCGTGAACGGCGAGTCGTTCTCGGACGCCATTGCGCACCACCGCAAGTCCTTCCGCCCCCTCTACGCGAACATGATCCGTGCGGGCGAAGCCTCGGGCGCGATGGTGGACGTGCTTCACCGTCTCGTGGAACACTATGAGCGGAACGACGCGATGATGGGCAAGATCAAGGGCGCGATGACCTACCCGCTCTTCGTGCTCGTCTTCGGCATCGGCGCGGTCATCGTGGCGATGACGTTCATCATCCCGCGCTTCAAGAAGGTCTTCGATGGCATGCACGGCACGCTGCCGCCCGCGACGAAGTTCCTCATGGACATGAGTACCTTCATGGTGCAGTACGGCTGGCTGCTCGCGTTGACGGCGGCGGTGGCGGTGGTGCTCTTCGCCCGCTGGAAGAAGACGCCCGCCGGACGGGTGAAGGTGGACGGCTGGAAGCTGCGGGCGCCGCTCGTGAGCGGCATCGTCGCGGCAGGGGCCTACTCGTCCCTCGCCTACACGCTGCAGACGCTGCTCTCGAACGGCGTGAACGTGCTGCAGGCGCTGAAGATCGCCGAGGACACGTGCGAGAACGCCGTCATCGGCCAGGCACTCGCGACGGCGCGCAGGCGCGTGACGGACGGCACGTCGATCTCGGGTCCGCTCGCGGCCTCCGGCGCGTTCCCCCGCATGATGACGGACATGCTCGCGGTCGGCGAGCAGGCAGGCAACCTCACGAGTTCGCTCGGCCACATCGGCCTCCGCTACCAGAAGGACATGGACCGCAACATCGCCCGCTTCACGAACGCGCTCGGCCCGCTCATGATCGGCCTCATCTCCGTCGGCGTCGGCTTCATCGCCTACGCGATCGTCTCCGCCGTCTTCGGCATGACGAGCCAGATCAGCGCCCACTAGGGCGGTCGGCAGGACAACCAGTGCAGGATTCAATGTTTTCATTCGGACGCAGATCGAGAACGCAGATCGCCTTGCGAAGCATCTGCGTTCCAGAAGAGTTTGAACAACAGTGACAAGGAGCAAGACATGAGACACGAGGACATCGCCGAGAAGGCCGCGAAGGCGGGCTTCACGCTTATTGAAATCATCATCGCCATCTCGATCGTCGGCATCATGGCCGCCGTCGCGGTGCCGAACATCAACAAGTACCTCAAGAACGCCCGCATCAATGCGGCGCGCCAGCTGATCGACACGGCGAAGAACGCCACGATCCAGTACCAGAACGAGCACAAGGGCAAGGTGCCCGAGACGCAGGACGCCTGGGTCGAGGCCCTGACGGGCGGCGAGGAGCCGTACATCGAGGGCGGCGCCGACGCGCTCACGGACCCCTGGGGCGAGCCGCTTCGCTACGAGAAGAAGGGCAAGGGCGGCCGCTTCAACATCTACTCGAACGGTCCGGATGGCGAACAGGGCGGCGACGACGACCTCTCCGCCTTCGAGGACAGGCGCTAGCGCCCGGAAGCGGAGGAGGGCCGGCCGTCGTGAAGAACGGCTTCACGCTGATTGAGATCCTCGTCGCGCTCGTGATCGTCGGCATCCTCGTGGGGACGGCCGCCGTCAGCCTGGGCGCGGGCGTCAAGTCGGCCCAGATGGCCGACGCCGCGCGTGCCGTGCAGCAGTATGCCGGGCACGCGCGGGCGATCGCGCTTCTCAAGCAGCGCCCCGTCGTGCTCACGATCACGGAGATCGCCGAGGACGGCACGTTCGTCAAGAGTCGCCTTTCGACGAGCTACGGGAAGGACGCGGAGGCCGAGGGCGCGGGCGCCTCGGGCGGCGCCGGCTTCGGCGTGGCGGGCGCGGCGGCCGGCCGGGTGCTGACCCTTTCGGGCATGCCCGTCGAGGGGGCCGAGGTCGGCGACGCGCCGGCGGACCTGGCGGACGATCCCCTTGCGCCCGAGCCGCGCGACTTCGAGGGCATCCACATCCGCGGGCAGCTGAAGGAGGATCTGGAGAAGCGGCGGTCGCGCATCTCCGTGTTCAGCACGGCCGACCTCCTCCTGCGCCGGAACCGCGAGCAGCAGGAGAAGGCGCGGGCGAAGCACGAGGAGGAGGGCGGCGAGCCGGCGGACGGGGCGGCGGAGGCCGAACCGGACCGCGAGGCGACGTTCTCCGTCGTCTACGAGCCGAACGGCCGCTGCGATCCCTACCTTGTGAAGGTCTGGAAGGACGGCGCGTCCGAAGACAAGGCCATGACGCTGGAGGTCGGCCGTTTCGGCCGCGTCGTGGAGGACGAGGAACGCTGACATGAAACGGGGCTTCACGCTCATCGAGGTGCTGGTCGCCTCCGCCATCCTCACGCTCGGCATCGTCGCCGTGCTGGGGCTCTTCCTCCAGAGCTACAAGCTGATGACCGCGTCGGCGCGCTTTGAGACGGCCCAGCGCGTCCTCAGCTACTTCGAGATGGTCCACCCCATCCCCGCCGTCGACCAGGTGACGGGCGACCCGCTTGACGACGACCTCCTCAACATCGCCGAGGAGCGCGCCGAGAACCTGGCGGAGGACCTTGAACTGGATCTTTCCCGTTCGGACCGGGAGGACCTTTCCGGCTACACGGCCGAACGGACCGTCGACGACATCGACGACGACGAGCTGGAGCGCAACGGCGGTCTCTACACGGTCCGCACGACGGTCAAGTGGGGCGGCGACCACTTCGGCGGCAAGAAGGAGAGCCTCTCCGTCGTGAAGCTCTGGTGGAAGGGAACGTCCGGCGGTGGAAGCGGCGGCAAGTCCTCGAATGCGGAGAGCGCCACGAAATGAGACGCGCGGGCTTCACGTTGATCGAGCTGCTGGCGGCGATCCTCATCCTCTCGATGATGACGATCGTCGCGGGCATCACCTTCACCGCCGTCGTCAACGGCTGGCACCGCGCCACCAAGCTCGCGGACCGCATGCAGACCGCGGACTACGCGCTCAACCAGGTCGTCGCGGGCCTGCGCAGCGCCTACTATCCGGCGGACGGCAACCAGAAGGACGAATGGGGCTTCATGATGGGGGACGGCGGCGACGGCGAGGATCCCTCCAGCAGCGACTGGATCGAGTGGACCAAGCTGGGGACGTCCATGATCGGCAGCAAGTCGGCCTTCTCCGAAACGACCCACCGCGTGCGGATGTGGGTGGAGGAGGCGCGCGGGAAGGACGAGCCGGGCGGGCTGAAGATCCGCGTGTGGAACCCGGACCTCTTCGTGGAGGACGACCGTACGCGGTTCGACGAGAACGACTACGGCGAGGAGCTGCTGCTCGTGGAGGATGTCGTGGGATTCGACTGCCAGGTGCAGAAGGACGCCTCGGAAGTGGAGTCGGACGGGAAGCCGAAGTGGGCTGAGGAGTGGGCGACCTCGAATTCGATTCCCTACCGCGTGAAGGTCACGTTCCGCATGAAACCGGCCGAGAAGGGCGAGGCGCCGCTGCCGGTCCTGCGCGTGGTGGAGATTCCCCTGTGGTATCTCTCGCAGAAGCCGTTCGCGCTGGAAGGGTCGAAGACGGAGGCGAAGAAGTGACCGCCGCGCGCTCCAGAGGGTCCGCCCTGGTGATGGTCATCTGGACGATCGCCGTCCTTTCGGTCATCGTGATGAGCTTCGCGGTGGAGGCGAAGCTGCAGGCGTCGGTGAACGTGTTCGTGCGCGAGCGCGCGCAGCTGGAGACCCTGGTCGACGCGGGCCGGGTGCTGGGCGAGATGATCGTGGCGAACCACCAGAACGCGGCGGCCTACTCGGAGGACGAGGACCTGGAGGAACTGCTGGAGGACGACCGCTGGATTCTGGAGAAGCGGCAGCTCAAGCAGAGCGGCGCCACCGTGACGATCGGCCCGCTCGTGGTGGACGAGAAGCTGCCGGACGACCTACGCGCGGGCGACGAGGCGGCGGTGGCCGACGAGCTTGCCGGACGCGGCACCGTCACCGTCGTCATCGAGAGCGTGGGCGGCGGCGACGGTGGCGGGCCCAAGTTCAACATCAACAACCTCCAACCCGAAGGCGATCCCCACTTCGCCGAGATCTGGGAGAACATCCTCTACTGGGTCGGCGTGCCCGAGGACGACCAGGAATACTTCCTCAACAGCTGGCTCGACTGGTACGACAGCGACGACGTCAAGAAGGGCGACTACGGCGACAACGCGCGCGACGGCAGCGAGAGCGAATACTACGAGGACCTTGCCGAACGGAACGACGAGGAGAAGTACAAGCCGCGCAACGGCCCCATCAAGGACCTCAAGGAACTCGCCTGGGTGGGCGCGTTCCGCCTCCACCCCGCCGTGCTGACGGGCGGGTGGTACTATAGCCTCGACGAGCGGAAGGAAGACGACAACATCTGGATCACGAACACCCTCGACAAGGTGCTGGGCACCTTCGGCGGCAAGAAGATCAACGTCAACCTTGCCGACAAGGACGTGTTGCTGCAGATCCCCGGCATCCGCTCGCCGGACGACCCGGAAGACCTCCAGGACGAGACGATGCTGGATGTCGTCAACGCAATCATCGAGTGGCGCAACGGCGTGGACATGGACGGACGTGAGGTCAACCTGGACGACGAGGAGAACGGCACGCTCATCAAGGACTGGTCGAAGCTCAACGAAATCTGCCAGGGCTACATCAAGCCGGAGGCACAGGAATACCTGGCCTACCAGGGCGGATCCGGCGAGGGCGCCCTCTACCGCGTCACGATCGTCGCCGCGTCGATGGGCATGAAGCATGTCGTCAAGGCGAAGATGACCATCAAGGATTCCCGCCCCGTCTACCTCGAATGGCAGGAGGACCCGTAGGGGGAGGATTAAGTCGCCGCTTCGCGGCTTTAAGTGGTTAAGTAGTTAAGTAGTTGAGTAGTTAAGTGGTTAAGTAGTTGAGGTAGTTGAGGTAGTTAAGTGGTTAAGTAGTTGAGTGGTCAAGTGATTAGGTGATTGAGTGGTTGAATGGTTGAATAGTTCGGCAGTTGCAGCCTTCTGCGGGCGGCCGGAACGTCCGCCCCTACCAAATGCAACAGGTCAGGTGCGCCGCCCTGTGTCCGTTGTGCATCGATGTATTGTCCTACGCTGGTAGGGCGCGACGTCCCCGGCGCGCCGACGCGGGAAACGTTTGTGGATGTTGGTGATTGAAAGGGTAAAGGAAAAGACATGAGAATTTCGGGAACGACAGGAACCGTACTGGCCCTCGTGTCGCTGGCCGCCCTCGGGGGCGGGACCTATTTCTTCCGCACCGTGCAGGAGAACCGGCGGCTTGAACTCCAGGCCCGGACCCAGCAGGACCGCCTGAAGACGAAGGAGGCCGAGGCGCGCGCGAAGGAGGCCGAGGCGAAGACGAAGGAGTCCGAGGCCCGGAAGGCCGAGGCCGACCGCAAGCGGGCCGAGGCGGCGGCGGAGGAGAAGCGGGCGGTTGTGGCCGCGAAGCGGCAGGAGGAGGCCCGCGCCCGGGAACAGGCCGCGGCCGCGACGGCGGCGGCGAAGAAGGCAACGGCGGAAAAGGCGGCGGCGGACGCGGCGGCGAAGAAGGCGGCGGCGGAGAAGGCCGCCTCGGACGCGGCGCGCGCCGAGCAGGAGAAGCGTGCGGCGGCGGAGGCCGTGGCGCTCCGGCGCGCGGAGGCCGAGCGGAAGACGGCCGAGGCGGCGCGCGACGAAAAGCTGGCCGCCACGCGCATCGCCGAGGCCGCGCTCGCGAAGAGCGCGAACGAACGGAAGGCCGCCGAGGCGACCGCCGCCGCCGAGCACGACCGCAAGCTGCGCCTCTACAGCCGTGCGAGCCTGAGCCGCGCGGAGACGGTCGCCCTCCAGCGCGCGGAGAGGCGCCTTGCGCTGGAGGAGGCGGGGCTGCTCGCGCCGGAGGACAACGCGGGCGACGGCGGGATGGCGCCCGCCGAGGAGGCCGCCGGAAACACCGCCGGGGCCGCCGCCGACGGGAACGCCCCGACGAACGCGGTCGTTGCGGTGACTTGGCCCGAGGCGCGTCCGGACGCAACGCCGGCCGGTGCGAAGGTCGCCGAGATCCAGCGGAAGATCGACGACACGCACCGCACGGCGCAGAACCGCGCGGCGCGCCGGCGCATCGCCGATTTCGGCCGCCGCATCGATCAGGCCGTTTCGGAGGGGCGCCTCGCGGACGCCGCCCACGAGCGGCGGGCGCTCGTTTCGCTCGTGCCGGACTACGTGGACGTCTACATCGGGCTGCTGGACGAGGCGCGGGCGGCCAACGACGAGGCGGCCCAGAAGAAACGCCTCGACGAACTCGTCGCGCTCGTCCCCGACTGGCGGCGCGTCGCGGTGCTCGTGCGCCTCATCCAGCACGACGAGGCGTTCTACAGCCGCGCGCTCGCCGGGCGCGTGGAGAAGGACGACTACGTGAAGGCGTTCCGCAAGATCTACGACGCGGCGCGGCGCGACAAGGGCGACCGCGACGAGCGCGACGAGAAGGTCGCGCACATCTGCCGGGTGCTTGCCACCTACGTGCCCGACTTCGAGCGTTCGCCCGAATGGAAGTGACAATCGACAACGAAAGGAACATGAAATGAACGACAGAGAGACGAACGACGGCGCGGGAGCCTACAAGTGGGTGGCGCTCGCCCTCCTGACGGTGGGCTACTTCATGCAGCAGGGCACGCGGCAGATCTTCAACTCGGTGCTGCCGCAGATGAAGCTCGAATTCACGTCCGTCGCGGCAAGCGACTGGGGCACCGTCATGACGGTGTTCGCCGCCGTGTACGGCGTCTGCGTGCTCTTCGCGGGTGTGCTGGGGGACCTCTTCAGCCGCAAGAAGACGATCCTCATCTCCGTCGCGCTCTTCTCGCTCGCGATCCTCGCCTCGGGCTTCGCGCGCCCGTTCGGGTGGCTGTCGCTCGTGAGCTACCTCGTCGTCGTCTACAGCGTCGTGTTCGCCGTGGGACAGTGCCTCTACCCGTCCTCCGCGAACTCGATCCTGAGCCAGCTCCACGACAAGACGCGCTCGATGGCGATGTCGGTGATGCAGAGCGCGCTCTACGTGGCCGTCGTCGCGGTGTCGCTCGCCTCCGGTTGGCTGGCGGGACTGGGGCAGGGCGCCTGGCGCTACCCGTTCTGGGTGTTCGGCGGCTTCGGCCTTGCGCTCTTCGTGGTTCTCGCCCTCTTCCTGCGCGACACGAAGCCCGTGCCGGCCGCGCCCGGCGCCGTGCAGAAGCCGTCGATGGCGGAGGCGTTCAAGGCGTTCGCGGTGAAGCCGAGCGCGTGGCTGCTGATGGTGGCGTTCGGCTTCCAGGTGTTCACGAACTTCGGCTTCACGGTCTGGACGCCCGTCTACCTGCGCGAGACGTTCTTCGCGGACAAGGCGATGGCCGCCACCGAGGCGGGCTTCTGGACGATGTTCCACTCCGTCATCTGGCACTACGCCGGCTGCGTGATCGGCATCATGCTCGCGAGCCGCTTCTCCGACCGGCTCGCCGCGACGTGGAAGCCCGCGCGCCTCGCCACCAACTTCGTCGGGCTCCTCGCGGGCGCGCCGTGCATCTACCTCGCCTACACCTCGAACTCGCTGAACCTCTGCGCCGCCGGCCTCTTCCTCTTCGGCCTCGCGCACGGCGTCTACGACTCGAACATGTTCGCTTCGCTCTACGACGTCATCAAGCCGCGCTACCGCGCCTCCTCGACGGGCTTCATGTGCTGCGGCGCGTTCCTCGTCGGCGCCGTCGCCCCGAAGCTCATCGGCGCGATGATGGATGCCGGCATCACGGTGAAGAACTGCCTCGCGTCCCTCTCCGGCGCCTACTTCTGCGGCGCGCTCACCGTGCTTGTCACGATCTGCCTCTTCCTGAAGAAGGACTACGAGCAGAGTTGAGGCGTTAACCCACTTAACCCACTTAACCGCTTAACCGTCTAACCTCTTAACCACTTAACTACTTAATCACTTCACTACTTAACTACTTAATCACTTAACTACTTAATTCCCAAGGAAAGGTCTGGCTATGGACAAACTCAAGATGGCGATGGTCGGCGGCGGAATCGGTGCCTTTATCGGGAACGTGCATCGCATGGCGGTGCGGATCGACGGCGGCGTGGAACTGGTGGCGGGCGCGTTCGACGTGGACGCCGCGCGCGGGCAGGAGCAGGGGCGGCTGCTGGGGCTCGCCCCCGCGCGCGTCTACGACACGTGGCAGGAGCTGGTGCGGACGGAGGCGGCGCGTCCGAAGGCGGACCGTCTGGACTTCGTCGCCATCTGCACGCCGAACTTCACCCACTTCCCGATCGCGAAGGCCTGTCTGGAGGCGGGCTTCAACGTGATGTGCGAGAAGCCGATGACGATGACCGCCGCCGAGGCGGAGGAACTGGCGGCGCTCGTGAAGAAGACGCGCCTCACCTTCGGCGTGATGCACACCTACGTGGGCTATCCGATGGTGAAGCTTGCGCGCGACCTCGTGGCGCGCGGCGACCTCGGGCGCGTGGCGAAGGTCGTCGTCCAGTACCCGCAGGGCTGGATGCGCCGGGTCGACCCGAAGAAGACGACGGTGGAGCGTCTGCGCTGGCGCATGAACCCGAAGACGAGCGGCATGAGCGGCTGCATGGCCGACATCGGCACGCACGCCGCGAACCTCGCCGAGTACGTGACGGGCCTCAGGATCCGCGAGGTGCTGGCCGAGCTGACGAACTTCGTCGGCGGGGCGCTGGACGACGACGGCAACGTGCTCGTCCACTTCGAGAAGGGCGCGAAGGGCGTCCTGATCGCCTCCCAGATCTCGACGGGCGAGGAGAACGGGCTGCGCATCCGCGTCTACGGCGAGAAGAAGGCGCTCGCCTGGCGGCAGGAGGATCCCCACGTCCTCTCCGTCTTCGCGCCGGGCGCGCCCGAGGAGACCTGGAAGCGCGGCAACCCCTACGTCGCCGAAGTCTCGCCCGCCGCCGCGCGCTGCACGCGCACGCCCGCCGGACATCCCGAGGCGTTCCTGGAGGCGTTTGCGGACAACTACCTCAACTTCTGCGACACGATCCGCGCCCGTGCGGCGCGACGAAAGCCGTCCGCCCTGGAGCTTGACTTCCCCGACGTCACGGCGGGCGTGCGCGGCATGAGGTTCGTCGAGGCCGTCGTCGCCTCGCAGAAAAACGGCAACCGCTGGACGAAGGTCTGAGGCTCCCAGAGGCTTTGAAGGGAACGCAGATGCCCCGCATACGCATGTCGCCTGCATTCCATTGCACGGCTTGAATTGAACAAGGAGGGATACGAGATGGCGAGACTGTTTCTGGGAATGTGCGCGACAGGTGCCGTACTGATGCTGGCGCTGGAAGGATCTGCGGCCGCCGTGCCGTTCGCGCGGCCCGACGCGCACCGGGGCGCGGCCCTGCGCGATGTACGGCTCGGGGGCGTGCCCGCCGGGAAGATGCACAACTTCTTCCGCGCGCGCATGCTCGACAAGACCGCGCAGCGCGACGTCTTCGGCGAGGCGCGCAGCGCGTTCCGCGACCGCGACGACGATGAGAAGGCCGTCCTGCCGGACCGCAAGATGGGCGGTATCTGGCGCGGCGAGTTCTGGGGCAAGCTCATGCTCGGCACGGCGCGCGTGGCGGACTATCTGCAGGATCCCGCGCTCACGAAGTTCGTGAAGGAGGAATGCCACCGCATGATCGCGCTGCAGGACCCAGACGGCTACCTCGGCAGCTATGCGGACAAGGAGAACGTCTGGATTCCCGAGTCGGCGAAGCCCGCGATGCGCGCGGCCTACGGATGGAACACGGTCTGGAACCTCTGGAACCGCAAGTACGCGATCTGGGCCATGCTGATGGCGTACCGGACGACGGGCGACAGGGCGATCCTCGCCTCCACCGAACGCCAGATGGACCAGTGGATCGAGATGATGCACCGTCTCGGCCTGCCGCTCTTCGTGACGGGCCAGCCCGAGAAGGTGGGGCTTCCCTCGATGTCGATCCTCAAGCCGCTCCTCATGCTCTACGCAGAGACGGGGAAGAAGACCTACCTCGACTACGCGAAGGAGATGCTGCCGGACTGGGACCGCGCGGACGGCGCGTGCCCGAACTTCTTCCGCAACGCCGACCGCGCCGACGCGCTCCACACCTGGTATCCGAACCCGAGCCGCTGGGCGAAGAGCTACGAGATGATGAGCTGCCTCGACGGCCTCCTCGAATACACGCGCCTGACGGGCGACGCCCGCGCGCTGGAGACGGTGCGGAAGATCTACGACAACCTCCTGCGCACGGAGCTGAACGTGCTGGGCGACGTCGGCTACGTGGACCAGTTCTACGGCGCGGCAACCCAGCCGAACGCCAGCACGGAGGTGTGCGACACGATCCACTGGATCCGCCTCAGCCTCGACCTCTACCTGATGACGGGCGACGTGCGCTACTGCGACGCGATCGAGCTCGCCTACTTCAACGCCTTCCTCGCCGGCGTCTACCGCGACGGCACGTGGGGCGCGTTCGCGGTGCGCGGCACGGCCTGCCACGAAACCGACCGCCAGTGCGGCTACGCCTACAACCACTGCTGCGTCAACAACGTGCCGCGCACGTTCATGGACATGGCGGAGGGCACGGTCACGCGCGACCGCGCGGGCGTCTTCCACGTCAACTTCTACCAGGACGCGACGGCCACGCTCGACGGGGTGGACTTCGCGGTTTCGGGCAACTACCCGGTTGGGAACGTCGTGACGGTGAAGGTGTCGGACCCGGCGGCGAAGGTCGTCTTCCGCACGCCGGCCTGGTGCCCGAAGCTTGACGTCGCCCAGCCGGAGAAGGGCGCCTGGCGCCTCACGTTCGATATGAACCCGCGCCTCCTCGACGGACCCGACACGGCCGTCGCGAAGAAGGAGGGTTGGCACTACGCGCGCTACCTCTGCCGCGAGCAGCCGGTTCGGAGTCCGCTCCGCGATTCCTACCGCGCGACCCCGGCGGCGACGGTCATGGTGGGGCCGCTTCTCCTCGCGAAGAGCCGCCGGACGGGCGCGACGCAGACGGAGCTGATGGACCTTGCCACCGTGCGCGGACAAGGCTATGCCGTGAAGGTGACGCCGGTCGCGTGCGAAGACGTGTGGGGTGCGTGGGACGTCGAGCTCACGAAGCCCGGCGCGCCGACGATCCGCACGCGCGCCTGCGACTACCAGAGCGCGGGCGACGACCCCTACGCGGACGGCTCCGTCCGCTTCTCGATCTGGTTCTGACGACCGCCCCGGCGGGGGCTCCCGGACAAGCGGCCCGGCGCGCGTCGTACCTGCGCCGCCGGGTTCAACCGAATACCGCGTGGGTACGGTTTTATGCTATACTCCCATCAAGCTAAAGGAGAGACGACGATGCAGTTGACGCTGGATTCCATTTTGACGCAGGCGGATGCCTGGAAGACCGCGCACGTGGCGCTGCCGAAGTTCGACATCACCGCCATGCGCGCGCAGACGAAGGCCGCCCCCGAGTGGGTCCATTTCGGCGCGGGCAACATCTTCCGGGGCTTCATCGGCTCGCTCAACCAGCGTCTCCTGGACGCGGGCCTCGCGAAGACCGGCATCATCGCGTGCGATACGTTCGACTACGACATCATCGACCGGATCTACGCACCGCACGACAACCTCACGCTGAACGTGCTCCTCAATCCCGACGGCACGACGACGCGCGAAGTGCTCGCGGGCGTCGCGGAGGGCGTGAAGGCGGACTTCTCCGACGCAGCCGCGAAGGCGCACCTGGAGGCGATCTTCCGCGCGCCGTCCCTGAAGATGCTCTCGTTCACGATCACGGAGAAGGGCTACGCGCTCCGGAAGCCGGACGGCACGCTTCTGCCGGTCGTCGAGGCGGACATGAAGGAGGGCCCCGCCGCCGCGCGCCACGCGATGTCGATCGTCTGCGCGCTCCTCCTGGCGCGCTACCGGGCCGGGCAGCTGCCGCTCGCGGTCGTCTCGATGGACAACTGCTCGCACAACGGCGAGAAGCTGCGGAACGCCGTCGTCGAGATCGCGCGGGCTTGGCACTGGGACGGGTTCGTGGACGGCGGGTTCCTCGCGTACCTGGAGGACGAGGCGAAGGTCGCCTTCCCCTGGTCGATGATCGACAAGATCACGCCCCGCCCGCACCCGATGGTCGAGAAGGCCCTTGCGGCGGACGGCATCGAGGGCATGGCGCCCGTCGTCACGTCGAAGAAGACGTTCATCGCGCCGTTCGTGAACGCCGAGAAACCGCAGTACCTCGTCGTCGAGGACCGCTTCCCGAACGGGCGGCCGCCCCTCGAACGGGCCGGCGTCTACTTCTGCGACCGCGCAACGGTGAACATGACCGAGAAGATGAAGGTGACGACGTGCCTCAACCCGCTCCACACGGCGATGGCGATGTACGGCTGCCTGCTCGGCTACACGCTCATCTGCGAGGAGATGAAGGACGCGGACATCGTGCGCCTCGTGAAGCGCCTCGGCTACGTGGAGGGTCTGCCCGTCGTCGTCGATCCGAAGATCATCTCCCCGAAGGCGTTCATCGACGAGGTCGTCAACGAGCGCCTGCCGAACCCGTTCATGCCGGACGACCCGCGCCGCATCGCGACGGACACGTCGCAGAAGGTGGGCGTGCGCTTCGGCGAGACGGTGAAGAGCTACCTCGCCGCCGGGCGCGACCTCGGCACGCTCGTCGCGATTCCGCTCGCGCTCGCGGGCTGGCTGCGCTATCTGCTCGCGGTCGACGACGCGGGCGAGGCGATGGAGGTCTCGGCCGACCCGCTCAAGGACGAGCTGCAGGCGCAGTTGAAGGGGATCGTCTGGAACGACCCCGCCACCTACCGCGGCCAGCTGCGCGGCATCCTCGCGAATGCGTCCATCTTCGGCACGGACCTCACGAAGACGCCGCTCGCCGACCGGATCGAGGGCTACTTCGTGAAGCTCCTCGGCGGCGCGGGCGCGGCGCGGCGCCTCCTGCAGGCCGAGCTTCCCGCCAGGAGGGCCTGATTGTGGCGAAGGGACGCGCGTTCGTGCTGGCGGCGCTGGCTGCCGGAATCCTCCGGGGCGAGCCGACGGGCTGCCCGGACTTCGAGGTGGAGGCGCCGCGCGCGACGGGCGGCGCCGTCGTGCGGGCGGCCGACTTCGGCCTCTCCGAGGCGAACGAACACAACGCCGAGGCCGCGAACCGCGCGTTCGCCGAGGCGCGGCGCGTGAAGGCGGCGCGCGTCGTCATCGCGCCCGGCACGTACCGCTGCTTCGACGGGCCGGGCCTCAAGATCGAGGGGCTCTCGGACTGCGTGGTGGACGGCGGCGGCGCGACGTTCGTCTTCCGCCGCACCGTCCCGAACCAGGACGACCCCTCCATCCTCGTCGAGGGCTACGGCAACGTCGAAATCCGGGACTGCGTGCGCACCGAGGTCGGGAACTTCAACATCGACTGGGACTGGGAGCGCGATCCGCTCGGTTTCTGGTGTACGTGCGTCGGCGCGGCCGAAGGCGCGGAGGACAACACCTCCACCATCGACTTCGACCTCGACAGGCCGCATCCCAAGTACCCGAACCCCGTGGCGATCCAGCTCCTCACGCCCATGGCGAAGGACCGCTCGGGCCCTCGCCGGGACGACGGCAGGAACAACCATGGCAGCGCCTACTTCGGCACGAGCGCTGGGACGATGGGCGCGAAGATGGCGTGGCTTTCGCCGTCGCGCATCCGCGTCTGGCCGTATGTCAGGCCGGCCTACGGCTACGTCGCGCCCTATTCGGCCAACCGCTACAGCCCGAAGAGGAACCGTGACCTCGTGCGCCTCGTCGCGCAGAAGGAGATCGGCAACGTCTTCGCGATCACGCACCACTACTACGGCATGAACGGCGTCGTGCTGACGTCGAACCGCCACTTCACGCTGCGCAACGTGGACATCTGGGCGACGTGGGGCCTTGGCGTGGAGACGCGCGGCGCGCAGAAGTGGTGGCAGCTCGTGAACGTGAACGTGCGGCCGAAGCCGGGCGCAAACTATCCCGTCACGTCGACGGCCGACGCGCACCACGTCGTCCAGTCGCAGGGCTACGCGAAGATGATCGGCTGCGAGGCGACGATGCACCGCGACGACCACTTCAACTACCACGACCGCACGCAGATCGCCTGGACGAAGGGGCCGCGCACGGTCGAGGTCGTCAACAACCGGGGTGTCGCCTACACGCTCTTCCGCACGGGCTCGCGCCTGCGCCTGCGCCAGCAGGACTTCGCTCCCGTCCCGGGCTGGACGGGGCGGATCGCCCGGATCGACGGCGAGCAGATCGCCTTCGACCGCGACCTCCCGCAGCAGACGGGCCTCTTCTTCGTCCTCGTCGACGACGAGTACACGACGGAGAATTTCCTCTTCCGCAACTGCCGCTTCCACGGCTCGTCCTACAGCCGGGGCCTCGTCCTCGGCAGCAACCTCACGTTCGAGAACTGCACGTTCGGGCCGATGGACGGCTCGCCCCTCCGCTTCCAAAGCTGCTACACCTACAACGTCTGGTGCGAGGGCATCGGCTGCCGCAACGTCGTCGTGCGGAACTGCCGCTTCGAGAACGTGCGCGACGACTTCACGGTGGGCGGCGTCTCAAGCCAGATCTTCACGGCGCTGCGCCTGCCGTGGAAGGGCGATGCGCCGATGCGCCAGGTGCCGATCAAGAACGCCGCGTTCGCGAAGGCCGTCGCCGCCTACGAGGCGGCCGGAAAGCCCGTCGTCCCGAGCGGGGAGGCCGTGGGCGACATTCTCGTCGAGGGGTGTACGTTCGTGAATCCGCGCGGTTACCTCTGGTACATCATGAACGGGAGCGGCTTCCACTTCCGCGACAACACGGTCGTCTGGAACGACCCGGGCGCGCCGAGGCTGCCGTATGCGGGCCGCATCCGCGTGGATGGCGACGCGACGGACCTCCACATCTCCGGTGCGCCCGTGGACCGGATGCCCGCACGGCGGTAGGCCCGGCCCCGGGCGGAAAAGGCTTCAAAAGGCTTCAGGCAGAAAAGAGGAAACGGATACGATGATGAAGAGGCTCAATCTCGCGCTGACGGCGCTCGCTGCGTCCGCCGCGCTCGCGGGCGGCGTCGCCATGGAGAAGAAGACGATCACGCTGCCGACGTACGCGCCGGGCGGCTACGACAAGACGCCCGTCTTCTACACGGGGCGCGTCTACCAGGGCGCGCAGGGGCGCGTCTACCCCTATCCGATGCAGGACGTGCTCCACGACGGGAAAATCGACGAGACGTACACGTACCTCACGATGGAGAACGATTGGCTGCAGTTCGGCCTCCTGCCCGAGCACGGCGGCCACCTCCTTAACCTGACGGACAAGAAGACGGGCTTCGAGACGTTCTACCGCCAGCACGTCGTCAAGCCCGCGCTCATCGGCATGCTCGGCGCGTGGATCTCGGGCGGCGTGGAGTGGAACTTCCCGCACCACCACCGCGCGACGACGGCGATGCCGATCGACTGGCGGCTCGTGAAGGACAAGAACACGGGGACGAAGGCGATCTGGATCGGCGAGACCGAGCTGCGCCGTAGGCTCAAGTGGTCCATTGGCCTCTCCCTCCTCCCGGACCGCGCCGTGCTGCAGGCCGAGAACGTCTTCATGAACCGCGGGCCCTACATCGAGTCGATGATCTACTGGGCGAACGTCTCCGTCCACTGCGGCGACGACTACCAGGTGATCTTCCCGCCGAGCTGCCACCTCGGCTTCGACCACCACAAGGCCTTCTGGACCTCGTTCCCGATGGGCCCGAAGAAGGTCGACCACCAGTGGATCCCCTCACAGCGCGCGAAGACGGCGGACGACGTGGAGGGTCTGATCGACCTCTCCTGGTGGCGCAACTTCACGGTCGAGAGCCGCTCCATCTTCGCGATGGACCCCGACAACGCCTGGCTCGCTGGTTACGACCACAAGAAGAACATGGGCACGGCGCACGTCTCGAACCGCCACATCACCGTCGGCAAGAAGTTCTTCCTCTGGGGCAACTTCCCCGAGGCGCACGTGTGGGACACGGTGCTGACCGACTCGGACGGCCCGTACCTGGAGCTGATGGTCGGCTGCTGGAGCGACAACCAGCCGGACTACAGCTGGATCGACCCCTACGAGACGCGCACGGTCAAGCAGTTCTGGTTCCCCGTCAAGGGCATCGGCGGCGTGAAGAACGTGACGATTGACGGCGCGGTGAACGTGGAGCGCCTGGAGAAGAAGGAGGACCTGCTCGTCGGCTTCCACTCGACGCGCGTCCTGAAGGGCTGCACGGTGCGCGTCCTGCAGAAGGGCGCGCCCGCGCCCGTCTTCGAGGAAAAGAAGGTCGCCATCGGCCCCGACACGCCCTGGTGCAAGACCGTGAAGGTGCCGGCCGACGCACAGGACCAGGCGTTCACGGCGACGCTCGCGGACGCCTCCGGCAAGGTCTTCCTCGCCTACACGCCCGTCGGCCCCGACCCGCACGACCCGCTGCCGCCGAAGGTGGCGAACCCGAAGGAGCCGAAGGACTACACGAGCGCCGAGGAGGCGTACCTGACGGGCCTCCGCCTCGACCAGTTCCACAACGGCCTCATCGACCCCGTTCCCTACTACGCGCGCGCGCTTGAACTCGACCCCGGCTACGCGGCCGCGAACGTCGCCCTCGCAACGCGCCTCGCGAAGAACGCCGAGTACGCGGAGGCGGAGAAGCTGCTGCGCACGGCGGTGGCGCGCGTCACGCGTAACTACACGCGGGCGAAGGACGCCGAGCCGGAATACCTGCTCGCGGTCGTCCTCGAAGAGGAGGGCCAGCTCGCGGACGACCCCGCCGTGCGCGCGGCGAAGTTCAAGGAGGCCGAAGACCTCTACTGGCGCGCGACCTGGCGCAGCACGCACGCGCGGCCGGCCTACGCGGGGCTCGCCCGCCTCGCGTGCCTGCGGGGCGACTGGGAGGAGGCCCTGGCGCGCGTCGAGGACGCGCTCGACCGGGGCGCGAAGGAGGCGAAACTGCACGTCACGCGGGCCTACATCCTCCGCCAGCTCAAGGACGTGACAGGCTGCGCGAAGGAACTGCGCCTTGCGGCGTCCATCGACCCGCTCGACGCCTGGGGCGTCGCCGAGCGCGCGTTCCTGGAGGACGACGGCGCGGACGCCGTGGTGAACGCGGGCGAGAACCGCGGCATCAAGGCCCAGGCCCTGCTGGAGACCGTGTGCGACTACTGGAGCCTCGGCGCGTGGCACGAGGTGGCGGCGCTCTGCGACCAGGCAAGCGCCCTTGCCGCGCGGGAGAAGCCCTACAGGACCGAGGGTGCCCTGCCGCTCAAGGAGACGGTCGCGGCGTGCGCAAGCTACAAGAACGCGCTCTTCGACTACTTCGGCGCCGCCGCGCTGGAGCGGATGGGGCGCGCGGACCTCGCGAAGGAGCGCTGCGCGCGGGCGGCCGCCCAGACGACGGACTATTGCTTCCCGAGCCGCCACGAGGAGTACGCCGTGCTGAAGCGGGCGGCGGCGCTCCGCCCCGACCTCGCGAACACGTGGTACTACCTCGGCAACCTCGAATGGAACAACGACCAGAAGGACGCCGCGCGCGCGAGCTGGCAGAAGGCGCTCGCCCTCAAGCCCGACCATGCGCTCGCGCTCCGCAACATGGGCTTCGCCCTCGCGCACCCCGGCACGTACTTCACGAACACGGGCGTCCCCTCGGGCGTCCCGAGCGAGGAGGCCTACGGCTATTACGTGAAGGCGCTTGCGGCCGACCCCACGAACTTCCGCGCGCTGGAGGAGATGGACAAGCTCGCCGAGAAGCTCGGCAAGGGGACGGCGGAGCGCCTCGCGACGATGAAGACGTACCGCGCGACGGCCGAGAAGTACGACGCCTGCATCCTGCGCATGGCCTACCTTTTCAACGAGGCGGGCGACTACGACGCCGCGCTCGCGATCCTCACGGGCCGGCGCTTCCACGTGTGGGAGGGCGGCGAGGGGCTGCTCGCGCCATTCGTGGACGCGCTCCTGCTGCGCGGCCTCGGGAAGATGGCGGCGAAGGACTTCGCCGGCGCCGAGGTCGACTTTCGCCAGGCCCTCACGTATCCCGAGAACCTGCAGGCGGGCCGCCCCGGCGACGCCGGCACGGAGCCGAAGGTGCGCTACTACCTCGCGCAGTGCCGCAAGGCGCAGGGCGACGAGAAGGGCTGGCGCGACGAGCTCGCGCACGCGCTCAAGGGCTGGGTCCACCCTGGCGAGATGAACTTCTACCGCATGCTCGTCCTCCGCGAGTTGAAGGGGGCGGGGGCGGACGTCGCGGCGAACCGCGCCGAACTCCAGAAGGCCATCGCGACCCTGGAGACGCCGCAGCCGAAGGTCATCGACGCCTACGCGAAGTTCGGCGGCGAGAACTCGCCGATGGAGCGCCAGGCGGACAACCTCTGGAAGGCGAAGTACCTGCGCGGCCTCGCGCTCCTCGCCGATGGCAAGGCCGCCGAGGCGAAGGCCCTCTTCCAGGAGGTCGCCGCGAAGAAGCCCGCCCTCCTCTGGGCCGCCTACCAGGCCCGGCAGAAAGAGGGAACGCCATGAGTTCCCCCGGGCGGCCCCCGGCGATGCATGACGCGCCGTCGGGGCCTCCTTGAAAAGCATGGTTCTTCGAAGTTTTCAGCCTCGACGGCCGCGACAAGCGCGGCCCTCCCGTTTTCGTACCCGAATGATCGTGATGCTCGCGCAGGTACCCGTCGCCCACGAAAGCATCGCCACAGGGTGGCGCTTTTTTGGTACAATGTCCAGGCAAATCGGGCCATATGCCCGTTCCGAGGAAAAAGACAATGAGCAAAGAGTACAAGGTTGGTCTCGTGGGCGTCGGCGCCGTCGGCGCCGAGATGATCAAGGTTCTGAAGGACCGCAGGTTCCCGTGCGGGAAGGTGCAGGTGTTCGCGTCGCGCGAGCGCGACGAGGAGATCAACGGCGAGACGTACCACGTCCTCAAAGCGGACGAGAATTCCTTCACGGGCCTCGACATTGTGCTTTTCGCGGGCAAGACGGACGTGGCGATCCAGCTGCGGGATGCCGTCGTGAAGGCCGGCGCCAAGATGATCGACAATTCGCGCGCGTTCCGCCAGGATCCCGACGTGCCGCTCGTGGTGCCGCAGGTCAACCCCGAGGACCTCGACTGGAACAAGGGCGTGATCGCGAACCCGAACTGCACGACGGCCATCATGCTTGAAGCCGTCGCGCCGCTCCACAAGGCGAAGAAGCTCAAACGCCTCATCGCCTCCACCTACCAGGCCGCCTCCGGCGCCGGCAAGCCCGGCCTCGACGAGCTGGAGGACCAGATCCAGTCCTACGCGAAGGGCGAGCCGCTTGCGGTGAAGGCGTTCCAGCACCAGCTCATGTACAACCTCATCCCGCACATCGACAAGTTCGACGAGACCAACTGGTACACGCTCGAAGAGCTCAAGATGCGCAACGAGGCGCGCAAGATGCTGCACTGCCCCGATCTTCGCCTCAGCTGCACCTGCGTGCGCGTGCCGATCGCCCGCGCCCATTCCGAATCCCTCAACCTGGAGTTCGAGGAGGACATCACGCCCGCCGAGGCGCGTGAAATCCTGTCGCACGCGCCGGGCGTGAGGGTGGTGGACGATCCGCTGAACGGCGGCTATCCGATGCCGCTCGATGCGACCGCGAAGTACGACGTGCTCGCCGGCCGCATCCGCCAGGATCTCAGCCGCGACGACCGAAAGGGCCTTGAGATGTTCGTCTCGGGCGACCAGCTTCTGCGCGGCGCCGCGTTGAACGCGGTCGAGATCGCCGAACACCTCGTCAAGCGCGGCCTTGTGTAGCAAACGTGGGGGACGGCGTGTCAGATGCGCGCCACCTGGTCGCCTTACCGCTTGTAAACGCACACGACAAGACAGGAGAAACAGACATGAAGAAGATCATCATTGCAACTCTCGTGGCGGTGGCCATGGTTGGATCGGCATCCGCCAGGCACCATCATCGCGGCGATGCCATTGCGGGTGGTATCGCGGGCGGCATTGCGGCCGGCCTGACGACCGCGATCCTGGGAGCGCCTCCTCCTCCGCCGCCGCCCCCGCCGCCGGTGGTCGTACAGCAGCCGGTGGTGGTCCACCAGCCGACGTACGTGCAGCCCGCGCCGGTCGTCGTTCAGCAGCCCGCCCCCGTGGTCGTCACGCAGCCGGCGGTCGTGCAGCCCGCGCCGGTCGTGGTGACGCAGCCGATCATGCCGCCGCCCCCGCCGCCGCGCCCCCGGCCGCGTCCGTTCTGGTGAGGGTCGCAGCGTAGCCATGACGGTGAAACCGCTGTTTATCGTGCTTTCCGCGCCCTCCGGGTGCGGAAAGTCAACTCTTATCGACATGTTGCTCCAGGAGTACCCCGACATGGAGTATTCCATCTCCTGTACCACGCGCGCGCCGCGCGGCGAGGAGGAGGACGGCCTCGACTACCACTTTCTCACGGTGGCGCGTTTCCGCGAGTTGATCGCGGAGGATGCCTTCCTCGAATACGCCGAGGTCCACGGCAACTTCTACGGGACGCTGCGCCAGCCGATCGTGGACGTGCTGAACGCGGGCCATTCGATGATCCTCGACATCGACGTGGTGGGGGCGGCGAAGGTGCGCCACCAGGTCTTCCACCATCTCCCGCCGGAGAATCCGCTGCGGGCGGGGTACATGGACGTCTTCATCAACCCGCCGTCGATGGAGGAGCTGCGGGCGCGCCTGGAGGGCCGCGGCACGGATGCGCCGGCGGCCATCGCGCGCCGCCTCGCGAATGCGGAGGGCGAGATGGCCCGCGCGGGCGAGTACATGTTCCAGGTCACGAACGACGACCTCGCGCTCGCCTACAGGCGTCTCTGCGATCTCATCGACGTGAAAAGCGGGCGGATGTAGGCGCTTGCGCCCGTGGTTTGATTGGATGACGACAGTCAAGTTTACTGAGATTCGAAAGGAAGAAAGACATGAAGGCGAAAGACATGAAGTCGGTTGGCGGGGCGCTTTTGGCGGGATGCCTGGCGGTTCTCGCGGCACGGGCCGAGCGGGTTGAGCTGTTCAACGGGAAGGACCTTTCCGGCTGGACGTCGGTTGTCGACCACGAGGTGACCGGTGGCTACAAGGCGGACGAGCCGACGTGGTTCGTCAAGGACGGGACGATTCTGACGACGGGCACGCCGTTCGGCTACCTGCGCACGAAGCGCGGCGATTTCGCGGACTTCCGTCTGCATGTCGAGTACCGTTGGTGGCGGAAGACGGAGAAGCCGAACTCCGGCGTCTTCGTGCGCCTTGCCGCCGAACACGGAACGTTCCTCCCGACGTGCCTCGAAAACCAGCTCTGCCGTGGGGCGATGGGCGATGTGTTGGGACTCGCGGGGCTGCGCTTCGCGGGCTTCGAACCGCGTTCGCCGTTTGATCCGGCGCACGCTCTTTCCGGCATCACCAAGGCACCGCGAAAGGGCGCCGATGTCGAGAAGCCCTTCGGCGAATGGAATGTGCTGGAAGTCGAGGTGAAGGGCGACACGCTCGTCAACCGCGTCAACGGCGTCGAGCTGAACCGCCTGACGGGCATCACCGTCCCCAAGGGCGCCATTGCGCTCCAGTCGGAAGGCGGCGCCGTGCAGTTCCGCAATGTCTGGGTCGAAGATTGACCTGGGCGCGGGCGGTTGAGGTCGCAGGCGAAGGATGACGGTTGAGGCGGCGTTCGGGAAGCTGGCGCGGTCGAAGTTCCGGAGTCGCTTCAGGCTGTCGGAGGCGGATCGGGCCTACATCGGGAAACACGGCCTCGATGTTCTCCGTCGCCACGCGGAGGATTTCGTCCGGCAGCGGCTCGCGCCTGCCTGTCCGCCGAACGACGGACGCCAGACGCCGATGCGCGGGCATCCGGTCTTCACGGCGCAGCATGCGACGGCGACCTGTTGCCGGGGGTGCCTGAACAAGTGGTGGAGGGTTCCCCTCGGCGTCGAGCTTTCGCCGCTGCGGCAGCGGAAGGTGGTGAACCTCATCATGGCCTGGATCGTGCGCGAGGTTCCATCTGCCTGGCCATGTGCAGGATCCACCGAACGGAATCCGGAATGTGAACGCAATGCCGACAAGTGAACAGGTTCGTGCGTGGGAACATGGTCTGCCAGGGGGCTTTGCAGCATGATCTCGATGCCTCTAAGGTTCATGCGGTTGAATGCGCGCGTGATGTGCAGGAGCTTCGTCAACTTGCCGGGACCATCCGCGCCCTCCACACGCTCCGGCGGGAAACGTGATGGGATGAGCCGTGGAGATCGGAAGAAACGGGAGAAGAACAGAGACGAACCAGCTGATTGAACAGGCCAGGCAAGTCGCGTACCGATTGCATGGTCGGATGGGTTTGGATCGCGTGTGGTTCATGTGGAGGCTTCACCCACTCCCGACACTCCCGATCTCCACGGTCAAACACATCAACTCGACCATTCTACAACTCTACACGGCTAAAACCGAAAATCGGGATAAGGGTGTTCCGAATGCGGAGATTTTGTGGTATAATCTCCGCAGGTTTTGCGGAGAATTGACGGTGTTTATCTACGAAGAACGGAACTGGCCGACGTTCAGATGGGATGCGTCCCATTTGGAAAGTGCCTTGGCACGAACCGCCTTTCATGAGGGGCAGTTGTTGGGGCGTTTGCAGGACATTGGATTTGAGACGCAGCGGCAGGCTTCCTGTATGATTGCCGCGCAGGAAATTGTCGCCTCCCACGCCATCGAGGGAGAGCAATTGGATGCGGAATCGGTACGTTCAAGCGTCGCGCGGCATCTGGACTTGGCTGTGGCGTCACCGGAACGGGGCGATCATCGAAGCGATGCCTTGGCGGAAATGCTGTTGGACGCGACCCAGAAAGCCGCCGAACCCTTGACGCTGGAGCGGCTTTTCGCCTGGCACAGTTGCCTGTTTCCGACGGGATTCAGCGGCATGACGAAAATCTCCGTGGGGAAACTGCGAACGGACGAAGACGGGCCGATGCTGGTGGTCTCGCGAGGGAAACCGTTGCCGCGCATTCATTTCCGGGCACCGCCCGCCGAGCGGTTACCGCAGGAGATGGCATGGCTCCTGGCGTGGTTCAATGCGGACATGGGGGGGATGCCGCTTTTCATCCGCGCCGGACTGGCCCACCTCTGGTTCCTGACGCTTCATCCGTTTGACGACGGGAACGGGCGATTGGCTCGCGTGCTGACGGATTCGCTTATCGCGCGTGGCGAGGGTATGCCGTTTCGCTTCTATTCGGTCTCGGATGAAATCTGCCGGCAGAAGGGCGAATATTACCTCCGCTTGGAACGTGCCCAGCGGTCAGGATTGGACGTGACGCCGTGGTTGGAATGGTTCATCCAGGTGGTGGACCAGGCAATTATCGCGTCGGACACGATTTTGGGAAGATTGTTGCAAAAGACGCGGTTTTGGCGACGCTATTCGATGGTGGCGTTGAATGCACGGCAGGTTCAGCTGCTCAACCGCCTTTGGGACGGCTTCGAGGGAAACATGACGTCGTCCAAATGGGCGAAGATCGGAAAATGTTCACAGGATACGGCGGCGCGCGAACTGGCCGAGCTGGTGTCGTGCGGCGCGCTTCAGCGTGTCGGACAGGGTCGGTCGACGCATTATGTACTGGGAATGGCGTAGACCATCGTCACGTATCGTTTCGTTGAGCCTGGGCGGACAGCCGCGCCGCGCGTCCGTGCCCCGTCAACGGTACATGACGGACGCGACGGAGCGCGTCCCTCCCCGGGAAGGCCGCAATTCATTGCGTGAGAGAAGAAACTGGTTCTGCATTATACCTCTGCGTGAGAAATGGTATACTACGCCGCACATGTGGGGCGGACGCGGAGACCGTTTGCCGGCATGTCGATGTGGAGCGTTTGAAATGACAGAGAATGTTGTCGTCCGTCAAGAACGGGCGGAAGATGAAGCGACAGTTGAGAACCTGGTGCGCGAGGCGTTCTGGAACGTGTATCGCCCGGGTTGCCAGGAACACTACGTTCTCCACCGGCTTCGAGCAAGCCCGAACTTCGTCCGGGAGCTCGCCTTCGTCATGGAGGGGGACGGGCGGATCATCGGGCAGATCAAGGAGAAGTTGAAACTTCCGGGACAACTCTTCGAGGCGTGACGTTGACAAATGGTCTACACGCAAAAGTATGCGTCGCCGCTCGGCGGCATGTTGCTGGCGGCGGACGAGGTCGGGCTGACGGGCCTGTGGTTCGACGGTGAGAAGTTTTTTGCCGACAACCTTCCGGCGGAACATGAGGAGGAGGAGACTCCGACGCTGGCGGCGTCCAAGCGCTGGCTGGACATCTACTTCATGGGCAAGGAGCCGGACTTCACGCCGCCGCTGCATCCCATTGGTTCGGCGTTCCGCATGAAGGTCTGGGACGTCCTCCTGCAGATTCCCTACGGGCAGACCGTCACCTACGGCTGGATTGCCCGGCAGCTTGCGGAGCGGGAAGGGCGGGCGAGAATGTCCGCACAGGCCGTTGGCGGCGCCGTGGGGCACAACGAGATCTCCATCATCATCCCCTGTCACCGGGTCGTGGGAACGAGCGGTAGCCTGACGGGATACGCGGGCGGCATGGACAGAAAGATCGCGCTGCTGAAGACGGAGCACGTTGACATGAGCCGGTTCTTCGTCCCGAAGAAAGGGACTGCGCTGTAGCGCGGTGAGCGGCCTATGGCGCAAGGACGTTGCGAACTTGGCGTCAAAGCCTTTGCGCTCTTCGCGTTAAAAGTCATTTGCCGGATTGCACGGAGCGCAAGATGCGTTCGCCAGCCGCGCGGAACGTCCTCCCACGATCCTTTCGTTGCCTCGTGAAGCAGCTCTGTGCTTCATGATTCGCGGCACGTTCAACGGACGAAGACTCTAACGAGATCGGCGATTTGTGTGCTTTTTGTCAAGTGAATGGAGCGATTAGGCACAAGAATCGGCGTGCCGTGTCACGCAGAGACACTGCGAACAAGACGAACGGAGGAATATGGTATAATTCACCTCCTCATGAAGATGCTGATGTTGGTGACAGTCATGGTTCCTTGGATGGTCGGTGCGGCGACGATGGCGAAGGCCGATGTCCACGCACGGGAAACGGATGCCTTTCTCGCGGCGCGGGACGGACGCGTGCAGACCGCGCAGATTGCGGCCATCCGTCGGGCGACAGCGGGCGAGGCGGACGACCTCAAGGCCGTCCGAACGGCACGGAACACGTGGGCGCCCCTGCCGGACGGCGTGGAGGCCGAAAGGATGTCGCCGACGATGCAGCTCTATCGTCCGAAGGGCGGACGTGACTTGCCGCTTCTCATCTACCTGCACGGCGGCGGCTGGGTGATCGGCAGTCTCGCGAGCTGTTCGGCGTTCTGCGGCGCCGTCGCGGCGAAGGGTTCCGCCGTCCTCGCGCTCGACTACCCGCTTGCGCCGGAGCATCCGTTCCCGGCCGCGCTCAACGCGGTCTGCGCGGCCTTCCGCGCGGTCGTGTCCGATCCGGCACGCTTTGGCGCGGATCCGGCGCGGGTGTCGATCGGCGGAGACTCCTCGGGCGGCAACCTTTCGCTCGCGGCGGCGCTCGTCCTGCAGAAGGAGAGCCTGAAGCCGCGCTCCCTCGTCCTCTACTACCCCGTCACCGAGGCGCGGGCGGACGGTTCGGCGTCATGGCGGACATTCGCGACGGGATGCGGCATGGATGCGGCGTTCATGGACGTGTGTCTCGTGGCCTACCTGAACGGACACGACCCGAGGGATCCGCTCGTCTCGCCCGCCTTTGCCACGGACGAGCAGCTGCGCCGGCTTCCGCCCGTCCACATCCTCGGCGCGGATCGCGACGTGCTGCGCGACCAGGGACTGCGCTTCGCGCGGCGGCTTGACGCGCTTGGATGCCCCGTGCGCGCGGAGGTGCTGCCCGGCAGCACGCACCTCTTCGTCACCGTCAAGGGCCAGCCCGCCGCCTTCGCGCGCGCCGTCGATTTCGCGGCCGAGGCGACGAGGTGACACACGGGCCCATGCTTTACGCCATTCGCGAGATGGACATCGCCCGTTGCGACGGTCTCGAACTTGGTATAAGTCATCGCGAACAGTTCCATTAGAAAAAGTCCCGCGTCTTATGAAGCGGAACGTATGCGAAAGCAGGCAATCAGGAGAACGACATAATGAAAAAGAATTTCGGGCCCAGGGCGTGGCTTTATCCGATGCCGGTGCTGGTCATCGGCTCGTACGACGAAAACGGAATCGCGGATGCGATGAATGCGGCGTGGGGCGGCATCTCGCTCGAAGACCGCATCTCGATCTGCGTGGACGATGCGCACAAGACGACGGCGAACGTGCTTGCGCGCAAGGCGTTCACGGTACACGTCGCGGATGTGAAGAACCTTGTCGCGTGCGACTACGTGGGGTGCGTCTCGGCAAACAAGGCGCCCGACAAGCTGGCGAAGACGGGATGGACGGTCGCGAAGAGCGCGTTTGTCGATGCGCCCGTGATCGAAGACCTGCCGATGGTGCTGGAATGCGAACTCGTGGGCTACGACAAGTCCGACTGCCGGATGGTCGGCAGGATCGTCAACGTCGGCATTGACGAGGCCGTCCTGACGGCGGACGGCAAGGTCGATGTCGCGCGGCTCGCGCCGATCGCCTTCGATCCGGTCAACCATGTCTACCACAGGCTCGGAGAAGCCGTCGGCGCGGCGTTCAAAGCCGGCCTCGCGTTGTCCACCCGTGCGTAAAGGTGATGGATACGGAAGCGGCTCTCATCGGTATCGTCCGTCGTAGCGGGCATATTTTTGGTATTATCTGTGCCGATAAATGTGTTAGACCGAGTGCGCGAACAGGGCGAGCAAGTGCGTCGATTGGCGAGAAGCCATCGAGGCCGTTCGGTCGCCGTCTTCGGTTCGTGCGCCCGCAGGGAGGAAACGCCCGAGAGTGACATCGACTTCCTGATTGACTTCGCTCCGGGTGCCACGCTCTTTGGGTTGGCGGAGTTACAGTCCGAGCTTCAATCCCTTTTGGGGCGGCCTGTCGATATTGTGTCGGCTCAGGCACTTAAGGAAGATTCTTTTGGATGTCGTGTCAGAAAGGAGCTGGTGCCGGTATGAGCGATTATCGGGATGAGAGCTGTATCGAACACATGATTGAGGCTGCCGGAAAATAGGGGCCTGATTTCTGTGTCGCGAGCCGGTCTTGACGCATCAGAAGAAAAGCAGCTCGCACAGGAACGACTGTTCGAGATTGTCGGCGAGGCTGCCGCAAAAGTTTCGAAAGAGTTCAGGTCTTTGCATCCGTTCGTCCCGTGGCGTCAGGCGATTGCGATGCGCAATTTTGTCATTCACGATTATGCGGGCGTAAGTCCAGACATCATGTGGGACACGGCGTTGACGGATATCCCGAAGCTTTTGGCGGATCTGAGTGAAATCAAAAGCAAGTGAACGGGACGGAACTGGCGCTTTGCCTTTGGCGGGGAGGCTTGTGAACGGGTGTTCCGTGAGCAAGTCGCCTCCGTTCGGTTGTCAAAGAACCAACACTCCCGAAAGCCTAATGCGGCTTAAAGGAAAAGCTGGTTCCCATTATACCTCCCGCCGTAGGAACCGTTCCGAAGTGAAATCGTCGGACCTCTACTCTTGGCCCGGCACGCGAAGTACCCGCGCCGGAACGACATCTTCCCACAACCTCCTTCCCTGTCCCGCAAAGCTGGTTTCTGTGGTAAAAACGCACGGCAACGCGACGGAATTTCAATCGTCCGCGATTCTGGATTGTCCGCCCCGGCGGATTGTGGTAGACTTTCGGTGTTTGGCTTCCCACGGGAAGTCGGATGTTTCCGCCGGATGGGGTGTACACCATCGGACGGCTGCGGAGACGCAGGTCGTTCTTTACCAGAGTTGACGGGTACAATCCGTCAATCTGCGACCCAAAGGGTCCGGGATGTGCGTAACCGCGCAGATTTTTGGCCTCAGGGTAGAACCCTGGTGGATGCCGTTGCAGAAAAGGGCGGCGGAGCCAGGGCAACCGGGAATCCCGAAAGGATCCGGTCTGTCCGTTGAAGCGTCATGCGGCGCGTAGACGGGCAACGTACGTACCAGTGCGTAGAGTAACTTCGTGAGAAACCGCTAATTCCTCAATGAAGAAGTGAAATACGGACGGTACGCACGTGTGTCATTCACACACGGCGTACTCTCCATTCATATTTCTTCATGGGCTCTTAGCGGTGCCTCTCACGAGATAGGTCTTGAGGGTGCGCCGTTCTTATTTCCCTGTGCCGGGAGCGGACGTGCCTTGTTGTGGTGGCGTGGGGAAAAATGGAGAAGATGTAATATGCCAAAAAAAAGTTGTTATGGAGGAACTCAATTTGAGGTCTATGGTAAAGTAGTTGATTTACAACAGTACGGGTCTAGAGTTGAGTTTAGACTTGAGCCAGTATCAGTGCCTGAAGCCGCGATGATGTGTGGCAATGATATTGTACTGGCGACTATATTGATTTGCCATAAATTGATTAGAACTAGTCGTGGCATGGTGAATGAGGCGGAAGTTTTTTTTGCCAATAGAAAATGGAAGTATGTGTGTGATGTAAACTTTCGCATTAAAGATGGTGATACGATACGCATTTTTATTGATTATGATGAAATAGATAGGGTAAGAGATTCTCAAATGGATGGAAATGTTGAGATTCCATTGGCAGATGTGTTTAAATCCTAAAGAAAAGGAGGTCTAATTATGGAGGCCCAGACGATGACATGTTTAATCTCTGCGGGAGCGGCGATTTTGGCGGCTGTTGCTACTAGTTTTCTGAATGATATGTGCAATAGGCGAACGCGGCAGCGAATGTACCGACGTGTTGCCATTGCCTACATCAAGGCGTATTTAGAAGAGGCAAAAGTTGGTTTGAAAACATTGGATTCGTTCATCAACGGAAATCTCATTGCACCTATGCCGACGAAATGTTGGGATGCATATCAACTTTCCGAGAACTTAATGGACGTGATACTACTTTCGTCAACAGGCAAGCCTGTTACGAAGGGATTCCCTCCTGAAAATTTGCTGTCTGATCTGAAGAACTATTATTCATATGTGTGCACGAATGTGAACACACACATTGGAAACGGGAAGGCTATGCCGCATTCTATGGGAAATACCTACAGAGGTGCGGCAAAAGGTATTGTAGATATGCTATCTACGACATTGGACAATTTAAACGCATGGGTTCCAAATTGGCGTGACAAGTAAGGAGGAAGAAATGAAACGTTGTCTGTTATCATTGAGTATGGCATTTGCCATAACGAGTTGTCTTGCCGCAGATCCGGGAGGGTATCCGGGATTTGTGAAGGCCGTGTTCACGGGGGCGGAGTGTGACACGACGAGCGATGTCTTCGCGAACGCGAAGACATGGGTCGCTGTACCAGAGGAAATGTACGCATCAGACCTTGAGGCGAAGACGACGGTGGCGTATGGTGCCTACATGCGGATGGAACAGGGCGTTCGGTACGACTTCAAGGGATGCTACGATGACTTCGTGACGATGAAGATCGGGGCGACGTGGGTTCTCACAAAGGGGAACAATTGCCAAGAACGCACGGGTTCGTACACACCGACCGAGACGGATTGGTACAAGATCGACGTGCGCGTGGCGAACAACACCTATGAAGGTGGATGCCGGACCGCTTCGCAGTATGGCATCCTATGGAAGACGTCGACCGAATCGACGTGGCACAAGTTTGCCGTAGATTCCAATCGGTTCCTGACGGGGCCGCTCCCTGCTGGAATCAAGAACGATAAGCCGTATCCTGTGGTTCTTTCCGCCCAGATGCGCGCCTCAGACCCGACGGTGATGGATGTCCAATACCGGGTCTATTCCATGGCCGACAAGGTGAATGTGCGGGCTCTCGCGTTTGAGGACGGCGAGCGGAGTTTCTGGAAGGTCGTGCGCGCGACGACGTTCGTGAAGGACCCCGACGGCAACGAGACCGCGTGCAACATCGGCGACGGCATTGCGGCGAATGTGCCGCACAAGCTGGCGTGGAAGGTTTCGACCGACTGGAAGACGGATCTCGCGAAGGTGAAGTTCGAGGTGCTGTGTTCCGAACAGGCGCAGCTGCCGCTCAAACTGCAGACGATCCCGGCGACGGCGAAGAATCCGGCGATGACGATCAGCTACGGTTCGCAGTCGGATGCGGACATCTTCAACGCGCTCCTCTGGTATTACGCCGAAGGTGTGGATGACATCACGAACACTGACGGCTATGTCGACCTCGACCATCCGTATGCAAACCAAGTTGACACGACGAACATCCGCATCGTCAACCGCACGAGCATCGCTAACCGTCCCGAAGCGTTGCGCTATCTTTACCGGAAGATGGGTTATGAACCGCTGGAGGGCGGCAACCTTATGGACTATGTACGCAAGGCGACGCGCAAGGACATCTGGTTCAACTCGGGTACGCAGAACGCCATCATCAAGACAAGTACCAAGCCGACGAGCCTCTATCTTGGCGAAAAGGCGTATTGCGTCATCGATGTGTCAGGCGGACCGAATGCGGCAAGCTATCCCGTCACCTATCTCGATACGGAACCTGTGAACGGGTGGGGCACTGAATACAAGACCACGAAAATCCTGCTCCGCCGCTGCGAGGCGGGCAAGTATCTGATGCAGAAAGAGAAAGAAGTGACCTTGACGAAGCCGTTCTACATGGGCGTGTTCACGATTACGCAGAAACAGTACCTCCAGGTGATGGGAACGAATCCAACCGAGAGTGGGCATCAAGGAGATCTGCGTCCTGTGGAAGTCTCATGGAATGTCCTTCGTGGAAACTCATCGACCTACAACTGGCCGACGGTGAAGACGGTTGATCCGAATACGTTTGTCGGAAAGATCCGGGCCAAGACGGGACTCGCCTTTGACCTGCCGTCCGAGGCGCAGTGGGAGTATGCGTGCCGTGCGGGGACGGATTCGAATTACGGAAACGGCGGTGGCGGCGACAATGACCTGCGGTTGATGGGGCATTCGTGGTCGAGTAACCCCGTGAATGTTGGTCTGTACGTGTCGAACTTCTGGGGGCTCTACGACATGCACGGGAATGTCGGGCAGTGGTGCCTTGACTACAGCGATGGGTACAACAGCGATCCGGCGGTTGACTACGTGGGTACGGAGTCGGGTTCTTCCCGTTCGACTCGCGGCTACGGCAGGGACGGCATCTACTTCAAAGCCACCTCGTTCTACCGCTACGGCGGCAATCCTAGCTACTACTACGGCATCATCTATCTGGGCTTCCGCCTTTCTAGGACCCTGGCAGAGTAAAACGCGGTCGCGTTCTTCCGCGCCGCCTTGCGCGGTAGCGCGGCGGCGCGGAACGATCGAAGCTATAGGGCGAGCCATGCACGAAAGGATGATCATAATGAATCCTGCCGAATGGACGGGGGGCTGCGCCCCCTGCGCCCCCGGCGAAGGTTGGGGCGGGTTAGGCCTTTGCCCGCGCCTTTTCGCAGAGGGCTGCGGCGAGGTCGTTCAGGACGAGGCAGTTGGCACGGAAGAGGTGGGCGGCGGCGGGGGCGCGGCGCATCGCGCGGGCCGGGATATGGGGCGTCGTGTTGGTGAAGCCCGAGAGGATGAGCATGCGGTCGGCGGCGAGTTCGCGCGAGTCTTCGGCCGAGGGGTCGTAGCGCGGTGGCAGGGCGCAGGGCAACATCTTGACGAAACGGGCGTTGGGCGTCGCCTTGAGCCGTTTGAGCAGTTCGACCTCGCCCGGCGAAATGAAGCCGCTCACGATGACCGCGCCTCGGCGGGCCTTTTCGACGAGTTCGGCGATCATGGGCTCATGCTCGGCAAGCGACTTCTTGAGCGTCAGGCGGGCATGCACGAGAAAGGGCGAGCCGAGCAGGGTGAGATTGCCCATCGCCGACCAGACGTGTGCGGGGTCGAGGATCGCGTGGCGGATATTGGTGATGCGCAGAAAGCGATCAGGATGGTGGTGTTTCCAGAGGGCACGCGCCGGGTTGAGCTGGATGTAGCGCCGAATGGCCTTGAGCTGGCGCGCGTCGAAGGAAAGCTCGATGTAGGCGCGGCGGTCGAAGCGGAGCGCCGAACGGACGGGGGGCTGCGCCCCCCGCACCCCCTGTGGAGGCGTGGGTTGTGCCCGCAGAGCCTCCAGCCGCGCGAGGGCTTCGGCGCGGATGAGGCCCTGGCGCATGAACCGCTCGATGCGGGCCGCCGTGGCGCGCTCGTGGGCGAGGATTTCGGCGAAGTGCGCGGCCGCCTCCGGGGGCGCGGGGGCATCGCCCCCGTTTCGTTGGGCCTCGGTCGCCTCGATGGCCTTCATGAGTGCGAAGCTGGCCCAGAGCGGGTTGAAGCCGGGGGCGCGGCATGTTCGTTGATTGCGGCAAGCATATTGCGAGAGACTTCATCGAGCGGAATGCCTTTGCCCTCCTCAAACTCGCGGCGCGAGATTGCGATGTCCGATTCGAGCGCGGCGATGTCGTCGGCGGTATGGAGCGGTGCCTGGATGGTGAAGGGGATGCGGCGTTCGCGCGAGATCGTCACCATGCAGACATTGAGGACGGCCGAGGCTGTGAGTCCCACGTCATCGCAGAACCGCGTGAAGTCGCGCTTGATGTTGTCGTTTACGGAAATTGTCATGTTTGCCATAGTGAAAGCACCTTCTTTACTGTGTGATTTACGTGTATTGTACAGGAATCGCTCGGTGGCGGCAAGAGGCTGCTCGGTCACTCTGAGAAAGGCTGCCTGATATGAAGCGAAGAAGCAGAATCTTGTTTGCGCTGTGTGCTGTGTCCCTGTACACCGCGTCGACATGGGCCGACCTCGTGCATGTCGTCGAGCAGAGGGAGGTCAACGGCGTGACGACCGTCATGCGTGACGAGACGAAGATCACGGGCATGCCGTGGGCGACGGCCCCGGCGCCGTTGGTGGACGGTGCCATCTTCACACACTGGACGATTTCGACGCAGCAGGACTTCGCCGCCCGCGACGCCTGGGGACGGGCCTACGACGCGCCGCGCTTCAAGCTCTACGAAGACACCACGCTGACGGCGCACTATCTGCCCGCCATGCGGGACACGGACGGCGACGGCGTACCCGACGGCTACGAACTCTACTGGTACGGCCATCTGGACCAGGACGCCGCGAGCGACACGGACGGCGACGGGTTCACTTTCGCCGAGGAGATTGCGAACGGGACGAACCCGCTCATGCCGGAGAACGAGGTCGCCGGGGCGATTGCGTATGGCGACGGAGCGTTGCTCCTTTACAATCCGAGCGGCTACGCCTCGGCGGTCGTGCGCTCGGAACCGGCCACGCTTTTCACGGCGAGCGAGGAGTGGCTGCGGCCTGGAACGTACGTGGGGACCGGCACCTATTCGCCCACGTCGAGCGCCTTCGCCTACTGGACACTCAACGGCGTGCCCGTGCGGGATGCGTGGGGACGCGCCGTGGACCGTGTGGAGCTGATGATGCCCACGGGCGCCGTGGAACTGGTCGCCCACACCGCGAGCGACGACAATACGCGCATGAAGCTCTATTGGTACGGGCGCACGGACATCGCGATGGACAGCGATACGGACGGCGATGGGTTCACCTTTGCCGAGGAACTGGCGAACGGGACGAATCCGCTCATGCCGGACAGCACGGTCGAGGGCCCCATCGTCTACGCCGACAGCGCCCTGCTCCAGTATAATCCGTACAACCTCCAGCCCTACACGATCCGGTCGGACCCGGAAGGCGCCCTGTTTGAGACAATCCACGACTATGCGCCGTTCGGGACGTTTGTGAATGCCACGCAGTATGCGCCGAACACCTCGACCTTCGCCTGCTGGGTGTTGAACGGCGTCGAACAGCGCGATGCATGGGGACGTGCCGTCGAGGTGCTGTCCCTGCAGATGTCGACGAACGCGCAGGAGCTTGTCGCCAAGGTGATCGAGGACGAGGCCACGCGGCTGTCCTATTACTGGTACGGCCGCACGGACGTGGCGATGGACAGCGATACGGACGGTGACGGGTTCACCTTCGCTGAGGAAATCGCGAACGGGACGAATCCGCTCATGTCGGACAGCGCGGTCGAGGGCCCCATCGCGTATGCCGACTCGGACACGCTGGAGGCGAATCTCCAGCCGTTCGACCCGGCGACGGGCGCGGTGGTCGATGACACGTTCGACGAACTCTTCACTTCGCCGTTCGCGGGGAACGGCGCGACGAGCCGGACGTTCGGCCCGAACGCGCGCCCGGTCGTCACGGATGTGAACGGCGACGGCCTTTTCGACCTCGTCATCCTCTACGACGGCGGGTATGCGGTCTACCTGAACGGCGGAACGGCGGGGAACCCGATGTTCACGCGCGCAGAGGGCGTTTCAACGAACGGGCTCGACCTCGCGCAGGGCTCGCTCGCGGCGCTGGACGGCCTGACGCTCGACGTGCCGCCGACGGGCGCGGTGAGCTGTGCGTTCGGCGACGTGGACCAGGACGGGATCGTCGATCTGCTCGTGAGCGACGAGGAGGGGCGCATCTGGTTCTACAAGCGGGCCGCCGGGGACGTCGGCCCCTACCATTTGCAGCACAAGGTCTGGGCCGGGTCGCATGCGGGCTTTGCGCCGGGGCTCACGATCGCGCTCGTCGACTGGGACGGCGACGGCGACCTCGACTGCGTGTGCGGCACGGCGGACGGTAAGCTCATGCTGCTCGTCGATCCCCGTGTCGGCAAGCCGACGAACGTGCAGGCCATGGCGGGCGTCAATTCGGTCGTGTTGACATGGGATCCGAACGGGAACTCGCGCGTGCGCGGCTACGGCATCTATCGGGGCGTGGACACCAACGCCTACGACCGCATCGAGCCGCTGTGGCCGCTGCCGCGCTACCGCGACGTGCCGGAGACGATCCAGGACTACTACTACCGAGTGACGAGCCTGAGCCGCTTCTACACGAGCGGCAATTCCACGCCAACGATCAGTGAGTCGCTGCCGACGGACGCCGTGTACGTGCAGTTCCGCCCGAGTGTGTGGCTCACGGGCGCGAGCGCGTTCACAGGCTCGAACGTGACGGTCGTCGTCTCGATGAACAACACGATGGGTATTTCCGCCCAGGGGCTAACGATGACGTTCACGTACGATCCGGCGGTGCTGGAGCCGGTCGGGATGCGGACGACAGGGCTCACGGCGGGGCTTGCCTCGGGTGGGACGGCCTCCGTGCCGTCCGCCGGCACGTGGCGGTTCGCCTCGTTGGGCGGGGAGATCGAAACGGGCGCGGGGCGGTTCCTTCTCCTGGACTTCACGGTGCGGCCTGTCCACGACGTCGACGAGACGACGGTGACGCTGAAGGCGGCGACGGTGAAGGCGCTTGACGGGCGGAACGTCGCGCTTGATCTTCCGCAGTCGGCGACGATCGAGATTTCCGACTCGCATCCGCTGGTGCCGTCTCTGGTCGCCGTCCACGTGGCGGATGCGTCCGTCGCGAGCGAGGCGGAATTCAAACTGCCGGTCACGGTCACAAGTACGGAGGTGTTGACGAACTTCACGGCGGAGGTGACGTGGGACACGGCTTTGCTGGAGTTTAGGGGCGTCCCTCCCATGTCGGGGGATTCGGACGCAACACGTTGCGTCCCTCCCGTGTCGATCACGACGGTGGGCGGTGATTTCGCGTTGAGATTCTACGCGAAGGATCCGGCGTCGTCGGCGACGAACTTCACGGCGCATGTGGGCCTCACGAACATCGTGGCCGTCGATTGCCACGACTTCACCGTACAGGCCGATGACGCGGCGGGCACGGTGCTGATTCGTAACGCGCATCCGTGGGTTCCGGCGTACGTTTCGGTCTCGACCGAGGACCAGAAGGTCGAGACGCTGGAGACGGTGACGGTGCCGTTCAGGGTGACGAGCGACATGGCGCTCACGCGCGGGATGTTCACGGTCACATGGGATGAGGATGTCCTAGAGTTGCGTGACATTTCGGGAGGGACACAGCTTGCTGTGTCCGGGGCGTCCGTGTCGGTTTCGTCCACGGGCGATTTCGCCTTGATGTTTCTGGCAAAGAACCAGAACGGCATCTCGCAGACGCAGGTCCGCCTCACGGAGGCGGAGGTGACGGATACACATGGTTTTGCCGTTTCGCCCAAGGTGCCCGTGGTCGCCACCGTCCTCATCCGCGACGCGCATCCGCTCGTCCCGGCACAGGTGGCGGTGGGTGTGGTCGATACGCGGACGGACACCTTGCAGGACGTGTCGGTACCGGTTCGGGTCACGACGACGAAGCCGCTGACGAACCTTGTGCTGTCGGTGGGGTGGGATGCGGACGTACTGGAATGGTGGGGTGTGCAGGGAGGGAAGGTCTCCATACCGTCCGTTGGGGATACGGACGCAACACGTTGCGTCCCTCCCGTGTTGATCTCGACGGCGGGCGGCGACTTTGTGTTGAAGTTCTATGCGAAGGACCAGCACGCCGTCACGGAAACGGCGATTACGCTTGGCTCGGCGTCGGCCTGGTGCGAGGACGGCCTTGCGGCGGTCGTGACGTGTACGGATGGCCGCGTGTTCATTACGGACTCGAACCCGCCGGTTGCGCCGAACATGACGCTCGGCGCGTGGTCGGTGAGAGTATTGAGTGGCGAGGCGTTCCAGTTGCCGATCGGGCGGACGTCGGACGGCGAGCTGGCGGACCTCACGGTGTCGCTTGCGTGGGACAAGGCGTTCCTGACATTTGACGGGGCGGTCGACGCCACGAAAACGGAAGGCGTATCGGCCAGGGCGGGCACGTTCACGTTCGCCACGCAGGGACTCTACAGCACAAACTATCTTGCGTTTACGGCGCACACGATCCGCGACCTGCGGACGAACGTGTGGGTGACCGTCACGGCGGGCGGCGGCACGGGCGCGAATGGCCTCGCGGCGCGAGTCAAGACGGCGTTCCCCCTGTCCATCCCGGTGCTGATCGTGCGGGAGATCGGGAAATACTCGCCCGGCGACATCGACGGGGACGGCAAGCTGACGGATGCGGACATGGCAAAGCTCCAGAACTTCCTTAAGTACCAGTCCCTTGCGAAGGTGAATCCAAGCCTCGCCAACCGCTATGCGGCCTGGAAGCTGACGGGGAAGGCGCTTGCGGCGGCGGACGTCAACGGAGACGGCAAGGTGGACGTGAACGACGTGTCGCTTCTCAAGCAGTGGATTGAACAGGCCAAGGAGATGGAGTAAATGAAGAGGACACTCAGGACGGGATGGGCTGTTGCCCTGGCCTGTCTGCTGGTCGGCGCGGCTAGGGGCCGCATGGTGACGACGGGGACGGTGGTGGCGAATCCCGGCGCGACGGTCTCGGTACCCGTGACGGTCGACGACATCGCCGACGTGGGGGCGGCTGCAGTGACGGTCGGCTACGACCCGGCGGTGGTGGTGTGCCTCGGTGTGGACGCGGGCGGCCTCGTCGAGGCGGACCAGATGACGTTCGTCGATTCTGGCGCGGGACAGGTCTACGCGATCTTCGCCGGGTTGGCCAAGGCGACGGGCGGCGGCGAGCTGATGCGCGTCCGCTTCGCGGTGCGGGAGGGCACGCAGGGGCTTTTCTCAGACGTGACGCTGCAGGACGTGCAGGTGGGGGCGAAGGATGGCGTGGCCGACCTCGGCGTGGCGAATCCCCTCACGACGGTAAACGGCATGGTGCGCATCCTCGCGGCGGATGCGGCGGTGGCGCGCCTGGAGGAGCGGTTCACGGTGTGGCCGGGGACGCGGCTCAGGACGCTGACGCTCGGCGACGGGGACGGCCTCATGGCCGATGCGGACGGCGCGGCCATTTCCGTGGCGGGCGCGGTGACGGCGACGGGGGCGATTCCCGTGCGGGCGCCCCTCGGCGGCTGGCAGACGGGACGTTACGCGCTTCTGGAGACGGCCACGGCGGGGCTCTCCCTGATGTTGGACGATGCCCCGGACGCGGTTGTGCACGCCGAGACGACGGCGGGCTGGACGACCTATTGGGCGGACGTGCGCGTGGAGGGGGAGGTCGAAGTTGTCGCCGAGGACGGCGCGCTTTCCAGGGCGACAGTTGCCCGAATCCGCGAAACCCTCGCGGACGACCTTGCGGCCCATCCCGGTGTGACGCGCGTGCGGGTGAAGGGAACGGAGATTCCCCTCGTGGTCGACCTCGGCATCGTTCCCGCCATGACGGTCTCGGGCACGGAAGTGACGGCGGTCTATGTGGCGCCGACGTTGCGGATCACGGAGTTCGACCCATGCACGGGTCGCGTGCGCATCCGCGTCGAACCGGGCGCGGGGAACCGGATCCGTTTCCCGCTTGTGACGGGGTGCGTCCATGTGTACGGCACGGACGATCTCGCTCAGTCGATGCGCCTCCTCGGTGGCACGGCGTTCGACCTCACGCCCTATCTTGCGGAGAAGACGAAGGGCGAGGCCGTGCTGACGGTCTCCTTGGGCGCAAATACCTTTATCAAGGTCAAACTCGAAACGGAAGCCAAGCAAGAAGGAGCGGAAGAATGAAGACGGTCATTGTATGTGCAGTGGCGTGCATGGGCGCGGCGGCGGCGTGGGCGGCGGACGCGCAGCCTGAGCTGACGGAACAGACGGCGGGCGGGACGAACTGGCGGCTAACCGTCGGCGGGTTCGGGCGGGGCAGCATGCGTGCTTCCCTTCCGGGGCTGGGATCGGACCGCATGACGGCGTACGGGGCGGATCTCGACGTGCAGTACCGTGTGTGGGGGAACGCGCGCTTCGACGTGTGGGCGGGCATCGGCGGGACGTTCTGTCCGCGCCAGGACGCGACGAGCGGGCGGTCGGCGCGCACGCAGACGGACCATCAGGTTTCCGCCGACGGGTACACGACCTACGACTTCTCCTTTTCCGAGCGTGCGAACACGCGCGTCGACCTCGCCTACGGTGAGTTCCGCATGCTGCTCGTGCCGGAGTGGAAGGTGACGGAGCGTCTGTCGCTCGGCACGCGACTTGGCGTGGCGTTCGACTGGGTGAACGCCCATGCCTCCAGCCGCCGGGACTGGCGCTGGAACTCGACGTTTGCGTTCGACATCCCCGGAATGGAGCCCACGGTTGACCGGGACGGGGACAGCGGTTCCACGCGCGGCTCGGATTCGCAGACCGAATTCGCGGCCCAGGCGATCATGGGCCTGCAGGCGACCTACATGTTCACCGACCACATCGGGGCCTACGCGAACGTGGACTACCGTTGCGGTAGCGACGTAGACTTCCGCTTCGCATCGCTCGACCTGGACGGCTGGTACGCCGGCGTCGGCGTGACGGTGGCGTTCTAGCACACGTCCACACCGCCCTTGGCGCGGGACGTCCAAACGGCGTTTCCGTGTGTCTGGTGATGGAAACTCAACCTCGCAGATTTCCGATGTCGTGATTGCGCTTCACGCCATATACGTCATAATGGGGCAAAACACCGCATTGGGCCGCTTCGACTATTTCTCCATGATTTTCAGAGTGGAACATTCCGGAGAAAAACCTTAAAATAGACCGTGTTCTTTGTGGCCGTCTTGTCAGATTGCCATGGAGGGCTTCCCCTACCCAAGTAATCTAAACGTCGACTGGTGTTTAATTCGGAAAGGAGAACGAACATGAAGAAGACTCTTGTAGTGGCGCTGTTTGCTGTGATGGGGATTGCGGGCTTTGCGGACACGAAGACGACCTACCGCGATGCGATGGGGCGCGTCCAGGGGACGCGAACGACCGACTCCTACGGTAGGACGACCTACCGCGATGCGATGGGGCGCGTCCAGGGGACGCAGACGACCGACTCCTACGGCAGGACGACCTACCGCGATGCGATGGGGCGCGTCCAGGGGACGCAGACGACCGACTCCTACGGCAGGACGACCTACCGCGATGCGATGGGGCGCGTCCAGGGGACGCGGACGACTGACTCCTACGGCAGGACGACCTACCGTGACGCACAGGGCCGCATCCAGGGTTCGTCCACAACGGACCGTAACGGTAGAACGACCTATCGCGACGCACAGGGGCGAATCCGGGGATCGCAGAAATGAAGCGCGCGGGCGGTTGGCTTGACGCAGAGGACCTAACAGATGCGCACTGATTGTCATGCGACAAGGAATCAGGTCGTTCTGGGTCTTTTCCACCAACGGCGGGCGTGGAGGCCGCGTCGGGGGAGGAGGCGTTCGGCAAGGGCGAGGAGGAGAAGGCATCCGAGATACCAGAGCGCACAGACGGGAAGGGGCCAGGGGGAGACGGTGAAATTCGAGAACGGCAGGGAGGCCACCTGTTCCGAAACCCAGGTCATCGCCCACGTGGAGGCGGCGGCGAAATTGTTCATGAGCGCCGCGAGCGGAAGGCAGACGAAGCTGACGACGAGGCCGCCTGCGCCCACGCGCACCATCCACTTCGCACACACCAGCACCACGATGTTCGCCACAAGACCTCCTGGCGTGAAACGTCCGAATGCGTGTGCCATGATCGGCACGCCCGCCGCCCAGGCCGAGCACGAGACGCCGAAGTCGCCGGCCCATTTCCGCCAACGGCTTCCCGCGTCGAACCACGGCTCGAAGTGGCGGGACCAGTGGCACCAGAACACGATGCCGAACATGACGGCGAACGAGAGCGCGCAGCCTAGGTCGAAGAGACGTTCCGGCGCGTAGCCGTAGACGGCGAGGACCGTCACGGACCAGGCCGTCAGGGCGTCCGGACGCCGACCGAGGACGGGCGCCACGAGGAGCAGCGTGGCCATCGCGGCGGCCCGGATCGCGCTGGGACGCGCGCCGGTGAGGACGACATACGCCCACATAAGGGGAATGGCGACCAGTCCACGCAGACGAACCGGAAGTCCGACTTTCGCCAGCGTCGTCTGCAGAAGCCAGGCCACCACCATCACGTGCAGGCCCGAGATCGCGAAGACATGGATGGTCCCCGCGTCCGCGAAGACCTGCTTCCGTTCCCGGGAAAGGTCGTTCCGGCGGCCCAGCAGGATGGCGCGGTTGAGTCCGGCGAGTTCCGGGCACCAGGAAAGGCCCGCTGTGGCCCGGCGGGCCAATTCGTCCCCCACGGCCGCCCAGCCCGCACGTGCCGAATGGGGCGAAGGCCCGAACCGGTTCTGCTCCGCCCGCGCTTCGTGGACCCACAGCGTCCGCCGCCCGTAGCGGTCCTCCGGATCGGCCTTTCGCGCAATCCAGCCGTCCAGCTGCCAAGTCTCTCCGACCTGGGGCGTGGGTTCCCCCTGGGGGAGGGACAGGATGACCTTGAGGGGAAGAGGACCGACGTGCGAGAGGAAGTCCACACGCTCCCTGTCGGCCTTGGCGTTCCATTTCCGCCTGACGTCCCCTTCCACGGGGAGCGTCAAGCGCGGTCGTGGTCCGTAGAGCCCCGCGTTTGCGTCGAGGATTCCCTGCAGGACCGCCTCCGTTCGAAGGGCGAGCAGGATACCGAACAGGAACGGAAGCACGAGCCCCATGTGCCGGACGCCCCAGCCGTAGGCCGCCAGGCCGCCCACGAACGCGGCGAACCCCATCCACGGCCAGGCTTCCGCGAATCCCTGCTGTGCGAGCGCGAATCCGACCGCCTCGCCTAAGACGAGAAGCCCGGCGGCGCACGCCACGCGCACGGCGGGGCCTTTCTCCTCCAGAAAGAGCATGTCAGGTCCAGTAGGTGCGGTCCAGTTCGCGCCAGCGGCTGGCCTCGTAGACATGTTCGTCCCGGACGTCTTCGGAGTCCGCAAGGTCTGCCACCGTGCGTGCCACCTTCAGGACGCGGTCGTAGGCACGGGCGGAGAGGTCCAGTTCCCGGATAAGGCCACGCATGCGGTCCTGTCCGGCCCGGTCCAGCCGACAGAAGTCGGCCAGGTCGCGTGTACGCATGTCGGCATTGCAGTGGATGCCCGGAAGGCCCGCGAACCGCGTGGCCTGTCGTTCCCGTGCCGCGACGACCCGTGCGCGGATGGCGGAGGAGGGTTCCCCGCGTGGGGCGTCCAGGAGTTCGGAGAAGGGGACGGGCGGAAGGGGGAGCTGGATGTCGATGCGGTCGAGGAGGGGACCCGAAATCTTGCCGCGATAGGCCGTGATCTGGCGCTGGGAGCAGCGGCAGACGTGCGTGGGGTCGTCCGCATAGCCGCACGGGCACGGATTCATGGCCGCGACGAGCATGAACCGGCTGGGGAAGTCGCAGGCCGCCGCCGCGCGGGCGATGGCGACGTGTCCGTCCTCCAGGGGCTGGCGCATCACCTCCAGCACGTTCCGTCGAAACTCGGGGAATTCGTCCAGGAAGAGGACGCCGCGGTGGGCCAGCGAGACCTCGCCTGGCTGGGGATGCGTGCCGCCGCCCAGGAGGCCGCAGTCGCTGACCGTGTGGTGGGGGGCGCGGAAGGGTCGGCGCGTGACGAGCGAGACGCCGCCTTCGAGTTTACCTGCGACCGAATGGATGCGCGTCACCTCCAGAGCTTCCTCGGGCGTCAGGGGAGGGAGGATGGAGGGGATGCGACGCGCAAGCATCGTCTTTCCCGCGCCGGGGGATCCGATGAGGAGGAGGTTGTGTCCCCCGGCGACGGCGACCTCGATGGCCCGCTTCGCGCATTCCTGCCCCTTGACGTCCGCAAAGTCCTCACCGCCGTCCCGGTCGTTGTCCACGAGCGCCCTGATGTCGGTGAAGACGGGTTCGAGGGTACAGGTTCCCGCAAGGAAGTCAACCGCCTCGCGCAGGGTCCGCACGGGATAGACGGAGATGCCGGCCACCACGCTCGCCTCGGCCGCGTTCTCCAGCGGCACGAGCATGCCCTTCTTGCCGATCCGCCGCATCTCCAGGACAATCGGCAGGATGCCCTGCACGCGGCGGACCTCGCCGGAAAGGGCCAGTTCTCCTGCGAGTGCGTAGTCGCCGAGGTCGGGGGCGTGGATCTTCCCCGTCGCCGCCAGCAGACTCACGGCGATCGGAAGGTCGTAGAAGGGCCCCTCCTTCCGCACGTCCGCCGGGGCCAGGTTGACGGTGATGTTCGACTCGATCTTCTTGAAGCCCGAGTTTCCGATGGCCGTCGACACGCGGTCCTTCGCCTCCTTCACCGCCTGGTCGGGAAGGCCCACCATCGTGAACTGCGGCGAACCGTCGGACGAGCAGACCTCGATCTCGACTGTTCGCGCCTCGACGCCGCAGAGCGCACCCGAATGACATTTGGCCAGCATGTGTGGTTCTCCTTTCGTGGGCGCACAACGCGCCACGCGGAACAGAATAGCAGATGCAGGGCGAGATGAATAGTCCTAGAAAAGTCAAAAATACGTGATAAGACGTGCGTTTTGTCATGGAGGTGTCAAGGAAACGTCAAGAAATCGTGACAAAACCCGCCGGGAGACAAGTGAACCGCCGTCAACATCCGTGCGCAGCGTGAGCGTGAACGAGCGTACAGTCCGAACAGTCCGGATGGACGTTCAGGCAGATCGTGCGGTGGATGTGGATGAGCCCCTGGGTGAGGAGGCCGTTCCCCGCGTAGAGCGCGGGATTGTGGTCACGGCCCAGCAGGCGGAACGCCGTCACGCGCATGGGCGTGCAGAGGTCTTCGGGGCAGAGCCAGGCCGGGACATGTGCGAGGCGTCCCTCTGCGAGCGCGAACGGCGTGACGATGTTCGCGAGCAGAGCCGCCGCGCGATGGGCGCCCAGCCGTCCGGCCTTGCGGAGCAGCCGTTGGGCGGCACGTTGGCCCGCGCTTGTGGCGAGGTCGCCGCCGACGAGGCGGTGCAGCAGGGAGGGGAAGGTCCCCGCAAACAGCGCCGCCGCCGTGTGGATGCGCCGGGAGGGTGCGTTGACGGGGCGGACGTTCGCGGTTCGCCACGGCATGCGTGGCGCGACGTCCAGGTCCGCCGCACAGGTCAACACGGTTTCGGCGGCCTCCGGCGTGGCGGGCAGCGCCCGCCATGGGATACGGGCGGCGAGTGCGCGGAACGGCGCGGCGTTGTGCTTGTAGCCGAGCGCCGCCATCATTTCCTCGTAGAAGACCTGTGCATGGTCGCCCCGCCGGATGAACAGGGTCTGGAAACGGCGGGCCTTCCCTTCGAGTCGGCACGTACCCGCCGCCCGCAGGGTTTCGACGAGGGCGTCCGGATGGCGGGCGAATCGTGTTTCACACGGGCGCGGCGTCGCGGGGAGGTGCGCATATGGATAGGCTCCGAGGTCGATGTCCTCTGGAGAGAAGTCGTTCCGCGTGCGCAGAAAGTCTCCGAGGCACACCGAGACGCATCCCGGCGGGAGGCCGCCTGGCGGGGGGCCGGCATACCAGGTGACATGCGCGACGATGTGCCCATAGGCGGCATTCCGCACGTGCCCGTGCGTTGTCCAGTCGGCGGGGTGCAGATGAATCTCGACGTCGCCGCAGAGGCGCCGTCTTTCCCGGCCGATCTCGAGCACCGCCCCGTGGAAGTCGGGGCCGGCTTCGAGGTTCCACACGCCTGGATCGACCACGCGCAGACACGCACCGTCCACGGTCCGGAGCGCGGGGGGACGCAGTTTCGCGTCGTACCAGAGCGCCTGGACGTGACGTTCGGTAATCGGACAGTCCTTCATACGCGCCCATTAAACCAAAAACGGGGCGGGCGCGTGTCAGGAACAGCCCTAAAAAAGCGTCAAAAATCCATGTGGAGGAAGGGATTGGACGCGACCTCGCGCGCGATCGTCGTCGGGGCGCCGTGGCCGGGGACGACGACCGTCTCGGGGGGGAGCGCCGCAAGGCGGCGCAGGGAGGCGGCGAGCGCCGTGCGGCTGCCGCCCGGGAAGTCGGTGCGTCCGCACGACCCCGCGAAGAGAGTGTCGCCGGACAGAAGGAGGGGAACGTCGTTGAAGAGGAGGCAGACGCCACCGGGTGTGTGGCCGGGCGTGGCGAGAATGCGGGCGGAGAGGCCGGCGGCGGACAACTCCGCACCGTCGACGAGGTCCGCCACGAGCGTCGCCGGCCGCGCGGTCGCGGGGTATTCGCCGCCCCAGGCGTTGGCGCGGGTGAACGCCCACGGTTCGTCGCCGGGGGCGATGTGGACGGGCAGGTCGGGCCATTGGGCGAGGAGGCCCGAAACGCCGCCGATGTGGTCGAAGTGGCCGTGCGTGAGGGCGACGAGCGCAGGGCGAAGCTTTTTCTCCGAGCAGAACGCCACGATGTCCGCCGCGTCCGCCCCCGGATCGACGATCCAGCAGGCGCCGTCCCCGTTCCAGAGGACGACACAGTTCGCGGCGAAGGGTCCGACCGGTATGATTTTCCTCTCCATCAGGTTTCCTCCGCCTTCAAGTAGCGCAGCAGTTCGTCGAGCCGGTTGATTTTGACGGTGTAGCGGGATTCCTTCAAGTGGCCGAATCCGAACGTGCAGAACGCGGTCTTGATCCCGGCGTTGGCGCCGCTGTCGAGGTCGGTCCAGTTGTCCCCCACCATCCAGTCATGGGCGGAGAGCCGATGTCCGTTCAGTTGTGATGCGGCCTGGCGCAGCGGCAGGCCGCTGGGCTTCATCTCCGGGCAGTCGCCGCCCGCGACGACGGCGTTGCCGAAGTACCGCGCGAGGCCGAAGTGTTCGAGGATCGCGCGGCAGGCGAAGTTCGGCTTGTTCGTGTTGATGCCCATGAGCCAGCCGCGGTCGTGGAGTTCCGCCAGCGTGGCGCGCACGCCCGGGTAGAGCGTCGTCCGGTCGAGCATGTGCGCGCGGTACTGCTCGACGTACATCGGCCAGATCTCGTCGAAGCGGCCCGCCCATTCCGGAATCGCGTGTTCCAGGAGGAAGCGCGCGCCGTTGCCGACGTACGAAATGGCCTCCTCCAGCGGGATGGGCGCGAGGCCGAGCGCCGCGCGCGTGAAGTTGACCGTCGCGCCCAGATCGGCGCGCGAGTCGATCAGCGTGCCGTCCATGTCGAAAAATACAGCATTCATCGTGTCGTCCTTGCGGAGTATTCTATCAAAAGCCCGGATGTGCGGGGAGGGACGGACGGAAAATATGGTACAATGCACACATGAAACTGAAGCGAATCGTCGTGTTGCTGGCCGTCATGGCCGGACTGTCGGGGACCGTGGCGGAGACGTGCCCCGTCATCCCGTTTGTCGCGGTGGCGGGCCGCCCCGCCGAAGCGGACGTCGTGCGCAAGGTGGCGCGCTTGAAGGAGATGGGCTACGACCAGTTCCTGATCTACGCCCGGAGCGGACTCCAGTACGCCTACATGGGCGAGGAGTGGCTGCGGCTGAACGAATGGTTCTGCCGCGAGGCCGAGGCGCGCGGCATGAAGGTATGGCTCTACGACGAGTACAACTGGCCGAGCGGGACGTGCCGGGGCCGCGTCCCCCGCGAGAACGACGCCTGGCGCTACGCCGAGAACGCCGTCTACCGCGAGACGGACGGCTCGTACCGCTGGACGGAGCTCCTTGCGCCGCAGGGCTGGGTGAACGTCTACGAACCCGAGGCGGTCGCGCGCTTCATCGAGCTGACGCACAAGGTCTACGAGAAGCGCCTCGCGCGGTGGTTCGAGAACAGGACGATCAGGGGCATCTTCACGGACGAGCCCGGTCATCCGACGGGGATGTCCTTCAAGGGGCGTCCGGTCGCCCGCTTCCGTCGGTGGAGCCGCCTGGAGGCGGACTACCGGGCGGCGACGGGGCGCGCCTTCCGCGCGGACGTCGAGGCGTGGCTCACGGCGCGCGCGGCGGACCCGAAGGGCGCGGCCTCCGCGCCGTCCGCCGCCGTGTGGGAGGTCTACGCCGAGCTGATGGGCCGCCAGTTCCGCACGTCCTACTTCGACCAGATCCGGGCGTGGTGCGACCGCATGGGCATTGTCCTCACGGGGCACCTGATCAGTGAGAACAGCGTGACGGGCAGCTGCCGCAGCAACGGCAACCCCCTCCACGTCCTCAAGGGCGAGTCCCTGCCGGGCATGGACGAGATCGGCTCGCGCGCGCGCACCGGCAGTGCCGAGTGGCTGACGCTCGCCCTCGCGCAGCATGCGGCGCGGCGCGGAGGGCGCGGGGGACTCGTTGAGCTCTTCGCCCTCGGGCCGGGCGACATGACGCCCGCGCGCATGCGCCAGATGTTCTGGCTGGTGGCCCTCCACAACATCGACCACTACGTGACGTGCATGGAGGTGATGGACATGCGGGGGCTTGTGGAGAAGCACGGCTACCTTTCGCCGATCCAGGAAGGGCAGAGCTGGTCCGGCCAGATGCGCCCGCTCCTCGCCGAGGCGACGCGCGCGGCCCGCTTCGCGCGCAAGACGGCGTTCGCGCGCGTTGCCGCCGTCCGCTACCCGCAGAAGGCCGCCGCGCGCGCGACGTACGCGGGCGGGCGCACGCCCCCGCTCCTCGCACTGCTGCGCGCGTTCAACACGCGCCAGGTGGCGTTCGAGCTCTACGAGGAGGATGAACCGGCGGACGAGCCGTTCGTGTTCACGGTCCGCGCCGGGGGGGATTTCCGCGAGGAACGCAGCGGAACGGTCTTCGCGACGGCGGACGCGGCGGTGGACTGGGTTCACGCCCGCACGCGCCCCCGTCTGCGTGTCTTCGAGCGGTCGGGCGCCGTCGCGGGCGACGTGGTCGTGCGGAACTACGACGACGGCTCGTCGGTGGCGCTCAACCTGCAGGAGGCGACCGACCGCGTGCTGGTGGCGGAACGGGAGGGGAAGCGGACGGAATTCCGCCTCCCGGCGCGCGGCGTCCTCGTGCTGGAGGCGGGCGAGGCGGTGCCGCCGGTCCGGGCGGAGAGCGTCCGGCGCCTGGAGGCGTCGTCCTTCGCGCTTTCCCTCGCGCAGGGGAACGTGTGGCGGGTCAACTTCGATACGAACAAGGTTGGCACACTGACCGTCGCGGCGCCGCTCCGGGGCGTCCGCTTCGCCCTACGCGACTGCGCGCTCGCCTACGCGGTGACGGCTTCGGGGCGTCCGGTGGACGGTTTCGAACAGGCGCCGAAGGGCGAGAGGGTCTTCCGCCACGCGGCGGAGCCCTATACCTTCGAGCTGGACGGCAAGCCGCTCGCGCCCGCGCGGGCGTGTACGGTCCTGCGGCCCGACTTCAACGCGCTCTACCGCGAGACGGAGCCGCTGGACCTCGCGCCGGGCGTCCATACGCTGCGCATCGTGACGGGCGAGGCGGACCAGAACTTCTTCCTGCCCGCCGTCTTCGCGACGGGCGACTTCGCGGTCTTCAACGGCCTCCTTGTCCCGCGCCCGCGGACCGCCGGCGTGGGCACCCTCGACGGGATGGGGCTGGGGACGTATCCGGGCGCGCTCACCTACACGGCGACCGTCACGCCGCCCGCCACGCCGTGCCGTCTGCGCCTGGAGACGGGCGGCGTCTTTACGTCCGTCTCGTGGAACGGACGCCCCCTCGGCGTGCGCGCGTGGGATCCGTTCGAGTGGGATTTCCCCGCCGCGACCGACGGCAAGCCCGGAACGCTCGCGATCACGCTCTACCTCCCGCTCGTGAACATGATGGGCGACCTGGATGCGCCGAACGCGAAGTGGGACCTCAAGATGTGGACGCCCCCGCGCTCGCCTGATTCCGCCGCCGGCCTCCTCGCCCCACCCATCTGGGTGTGGTAGGGGGGATGGTTGTTAAGTCGGACTTCGGCCTTTAAGTGGTTCAATCGCCGCTTCGCGGCTTTAAGTGCGGGAGGGACGCAACTTGTTGCGGTCGTGGTGGGCGCGCGGGGAATACGGACGCAATAAATTGCGTCCCGCCCCTCCCGTTTTTCAAAAAATCCCCTTTGGGTGTATGACAAGAAAGTGACCTAGGCAGGGGAAGTTGCTCATGCCGCCGTCCG
>URIT01000005.1 GCA_900547945.1 uncultured bacterium | reverse complement strand
TGCCACCGAATCGCGAACGGGAGCAGGGGAGGACGCGATTCCGTTAGAGGCGGATAAGATTTTTATGCGTAAGATAATGATGGATCTGGAGAATCGCGTAAAATCCAATCATCGTGTCCGTGGTGGGATTGTGTGCATGGATGGGTGATGGTGGATGGGGGATGAAGGATGGGAATGGTGGAAAAGAACATGCCACCCTGGTTGGCGTGACCAAGGTGGCACTTGTGGGGTGAAACATGGAAGGAATGGGCGGGAAATGGACCTCAGAGTGGGAGGGATTTGCCGCCGGCGAGGGCGCGGACGACAAGGGAAGCCCCCGTTGCACAGTCACCGACCGTGAAGATGTTCCGTTCCGGGGCCGAGACGAGGGCCGTGCGGGGCGTGAGCGCAAGGCCCAGTTGGGCGAGGATGGGGTTATCCTTCGGGACACCCGTGAAACCCATCGCGAGAAGGACCAGATCGGCTTCGATGACTTCCTGCGTGCCGGGGACGGACGCGAACGTGAGCGGCTTGCCGTTCGGCGCGAACGTCCACTTGACCGTTTCGACCTCCACGCCGGTGACCGCGCCGTCCGTACCGAGGAAGCGGAGCGAATTGAGGTTCCAGCGCCGCGTACATCCCTCATGGTGGCTGGAACTCGTGCGGAGCTGGTAGGGCCAGAGCGGCCACGGCGTGGAAGGGCTGCGCATGTCCGGGGGACGGGGCATGATCTCGATCTGCGTGACCTTCCGGGCTCCTTGGCGGATTGCCGTGCCGACGCAGTCGGAGCCCGTGTCGCCGCCGCCGATCACGAGCACGCGCTTGCCGTGGGCGTTGAGCGTGGGGGGCGTGGACACAACCTCTCCCGTCACGAGACGGTTCTGGTGGGAGAGGTATTCAAGCGCGAGGTGGATGCCGTCCTGGTCGCGTCCGGGAATGTTCAGGTCGCGCGCCGCAGGGGTGCCGATCGCGAGGACAAGGGCGTCGTGCGCGCGTCGGAGGTAGGTGGCGGAGATGTCCGTACCGACCTCGACGCCCGTCACAAACACGATGCCCTCGGCTTCGAGAAGGGCGCGGCGGCGCGCGATGAGGGCCTTGTCGAGCTTGAAGCAGGGGATGCCGTAGCGGAGGAGTCCGCCGATATTGGCGTTTTTCTCATAAACCGTCACCTTCCAACCCTTGCGACGGAGCGTGACGGCGGCGGAAAGCCCCGCAGGACCCGCGCCGACGACGGCGACGGACTTCCCGTTCTCGTTCGCAGGCGGACGCGGCTTGACCCAGCCGTTCGCGAAAGCGGTCTCGATGATGTGCTTTTCCGACTGGCGGATCATCACGGATTCCTCGTCGAGCTGGTGGACGCAGCTCGCCTCGCAGAGGGCGGGGCAGACGCGGGCGGTGAACTCCGGGAAGTCGGAATGCCGGCTCAGAAGTTCGTAGGCGCGATGGTCGTCGCCGTCCGCGACGGCGCGGTTCTGGTCGGGGACGAGATTGCCGAGCGGGCATCCGTAGGCATGGCAGAAGGGCTGCCCGCAGTTCATGCAGCGCGAGACCTGCTGGCGGATGTCGTCCGCCGGTAGGCGGCGTTCGACTTCCCGGAAGTCGTGGCGACGTTCGTCCACGTCGCGGTAGATGTCGTGAATGCGGCTCATGGGAGATTGGTTAAGTGGTTAAGTGATTAAGTGGTTAAGTGATTAAGTGGTTAAGTAGTTAAGTGGTTAAGTTAAGGCGAAGCGACTGAATCCTAACTCGCGCTTCGGACGGGGATGACGGCGACGAACTTCGGGCGGACGTTCTCCCAGTCGGCGCGGAGGCGTTTCGCCTTGGCGGAACCGGTGCGGGCGATGTGTTCGTCCATGAGGGCGAGCAGGTCGGCCTCGTCGGGTGAGCCGGCCTCGACGGGCATGAGGTCGATCGAGTCGAGGTTCGCGTTGAGGTCGAGCGTACCGTCCTCGTCGTAGACGTAGGCGACGCCACCTGTCATGCCTGCGGCGAAGTTGACGCCGGTGGGGCCGAGTACGAGTACCTTGCCGCCGGTCATGTATTCGCAGCCGTGGTCGCCGATGCCCTCCGCGACGAGCGTGACACCCGAGTTGCGGATGCCGAAGCGCTCGCCGGCCTGTCCGTTGACGAAGACCTTGCCGGAGGTGCCGCCGTAGGCGAGGACGTTGCCGGCGACGACGTTCTCCTCGGCGGCGCCCGTGAAGCCGGGCTCGGGGGCAATCGTGATGATGCCGCCGGAGAGGCCCTTGCCGACGTAGTCGTTCGCGGCGCCCCGCAGGTTGAAGGTCACGCCGTGGGCGAGGAACGCGCCGAAGGACTGTCCGCCGACGCCCGTGAAATTCACGGTGAGCGTGCCGTCGGGAAGGCCCTTCTCGCCCCACTTCGCGGCGACCTCGCCCGAAAGCTCGGTGCCGACGGTACGGTTCACGTTCGCGACGGTGCGGTCGATCTCCATCAGCCGTCCGGCCGCGAGAGCGTCCTTCAGCGCGGGGAGGAGTTCCACGCGGTCGTAGTTTTCAAGCGGCCGCGCGGGAATCTGCGGGTTGAAGCGCACGTCGGCGCCCGCCTCGCGGTGGAAGACCGGGGCAAAGTCGAAGCGGGGATTCGTCCCCGCGAGAAGATCGGCGCGGCCGACGGCCTCGTCGAGCGAACGGAGGCCGAGGGCGGCGAGCTGTTCGCGGACCTCCTGTGCGAGAAAGCGGAAGTAGGTCTGGAGGTGTTCGATCTTTCCGGCGAAGTGCTTGCGCAACGCCTCGTCCTGCGTCGCGATGCCGACGGGGCAGGTGTTGAGGTTGCAGTTGCGGCACTGGACGCAGCCGAGCGCGACGAGCATCGTGGTACCGAAGCCGAACTCCTCTGCGCCGAGAAGGGCGCCGATCACGATGTCGCGGCCGGTGCGGAGCTGTCCGTCGACCTGCAGCTTGACGCGCCCGCGCAGTCCGTTCTTGATGAGCGTCTGCTGCGCCTCGGCGAGGCCGAGTTCCCAGGGAAGGCCGGCGTGCTTCATCGAGGTGAGCGGCGCGGCGCCGGTTCCGCCGTCGAAGCCGGAGATGAGGACGACATCCGCATGCGCCTTCGCGACGCCGGCGGCGATCGTGCCGACGCCCGCCTCGGAGACGAGCTTCACCGAGACGCGCGCCCGCGGGTTCGCGCACTTGAGGTCGTAGATGAGCTGGGCGAGGTCCTCGATGGAGTAGATGTCGTGGTGCGGCGGCGGGGAGATGAGCGTCGTTCCGGGCTTCGCGTGGCGGAGCTTGCCGACGAAGGCGTCCACCTTGTGCGCGGGGAGCTGGCCGCCTTCTCCGGGCTTTGCGCCCTGGGCGAGCTTGATCTGGAGGTCTTTCGCGTGGCGGAGGTAGTTGATCGTCACGCCGAAGCGGCCGGAGGCGACCTGCTTGATGCCGCAGTTCTTGTCCGTGTCGAAGCGCTCGACGTTTTCGCCGCCCTCGCCGCAGTTGGACATGGTGCCGAGTCCGTTCAGCGCCTGGGCGATGGTCTCGTGCGCCTCGGGGGAGAGGGAGCCGAGAGACATCGCGCCGCCCACGAAGTGCTTCACGATGGACGCGACGGGTTCGACCTCGTCGAGCGGAATGGGTTGGGTGGGCTTGAAGGCGAACTGCGAGCGGAGGGTGATGGCGGTCCGCTTCGGGTCGTCGATTTCGTCCGTGTACTTCCGGAAGAGGGCGAAGTCGTTCGCGCGCACGGCGAGGCGGAAGTCCGCGAGGCCCCGGGGCGTCCAGAGGTGTCGTTCGCCCTCGGTGCGCACGCGGTATTCGCCGCCGGGGGGAAGGGTGGCCTCCAGGGGCGTGACGGCGGCGCGGCGGTTGGCGGCGGCCGCGATTTCGTCGAGTCCGATGCCGCCCACGGGAGAGGCGACGCCGCCGAAGTAGTCGCGCACGACGTCCGCGCCGAGCCCGACGGCCTCGAAGATCTGCGCGCTGCGGTAGGAGCGCAGGGTCGAGATGCCCATCTTCGACATGATCTTCAGGAGGCCCTTGTCGACGGCGGTCACGTAGTTCGAGGCGGCCGTGACGAGATCGCCGTCCTTCGCGCACGCGCTGACGGTGGCGAGCGCGAGGTAGGGGTTGACGGCCGTCGCGCCGAAGCCGAGCAGGAGGGCATAGTGCATGACCTCGCGCACTTCGCCGGACTGGACGATGAGGCCGACGGAGGGGCGCCTGCCCGCCTTCACGAGTGCGCGGTTCACGGCGGCGGTCGCGAGGAGGGAGGGAATGGGAACGGTGCCCGCGCCACGGAGGGACGGATGGTCCGAGAGGATGATGATCCGATGTCCGTTCTCCACCGCCTCCAGGGCCGTTGCGCAGATCTGGTCGAGCGCGACTCGGAGGGCGCGTCCGTCGCCGCCGCGCGGGAAGACGAGGGGGATGCGGAGGGAGGCGAAGCCGTGGTCCTCGACCGTGGCGAGGCGCGCGAGCTCGTCGTCGGTCAGCACGGGGCGGCGCAGCTTGATGAGGTGCGCGTGCGCGGGCGTTTCGGCGAGGATGTTCCCGACGTTGCCGATGTAGGTCATGAGGGACATCACGAGCTCTTCGCGGATCGGGTCGATTGGCGGGTTCGTGACCTGCGCGAACAGCTGCTTGAAGTAGTCGAAGAGGAGGCGCGGCTTCCGGGAAAGAACCGCGAGCGCGGCGTCGTTGCCCATTGCCCCGACGGGTTCGTGCCCCGTCTCGGCCATCGGCTTCAGGATGAGGTTGAGGTCTTCGAGCGTGTAGCCGAAGAGGGTTTGCTCGTTGACGAGATCCTGGGTGACGCGCGAGGGGACGATCTCGGTGAAGAGCCCCTGGATGGAGATGCGGTTCTGCTCGACCCAGCGGCGGTAGGGGCGGCGGCGCGCGTAGAAGGTCTTGAGTTCGGTGTCTTCGAGAAGGCGATGCTTCGCGAGATCGAGCCAGAGCATGGCACCCGGCTTGAGACGGCCCTGGCGGGCGATGTCCGGGGCGGGGATGTCGAGGACGCCGGCCTCGGAGGCGAGGACGAAAAGGCCCTGCTTGGTGAGCGTCCAGCGCGCGGGGCGGAGGCCGTTGCGGTCGAGCGTCGCGCCCACGCCCGTGCCGTCCGTGAACGCGACGGCGGCGGGACCGTCCCACGGCTCCATGAGCGCGGAGTGGTACTCGTAGAAGGCGCGCACGTCGTGGCCCATGTGGTACTTCGCGCCCCAGGCCTGGGGGAGGAGCATGAGCATCGCGTGGGGGGCGTCGCGCCCGGCGGCGACGAGCAGCTCGAACATGTTGTCGAGCGAGGCGGAGTCGGACTGGCCGGGCTTCACGAGCGGGAGGAGCTTCTTGAGGTCGTCGCCGAAGAGGGGCGAGGCGAGCGACGCCTCGCGCGCGGCAAGCGCGTTGAGGTTGCCCTTGAGCGCGTTGATTTCGCCGTTGTGGGCAAGGGCGCGGAAGGGGTGGGCGAGCGGCCAGCTCGGAAAGGTGTTCGTGGAGTAGCGTTGGTGGACGATCGCGAAGGGGGAGACGAAGTCGGGATCGGAGAGGTCCTTGTAGAAACTCTCGATCTGCGTGGCGAGGAGGAGGCCCTTGTAGACGATCGTCTTCGTGGAGCAGGAGCAGAGGTAGACATCGTGCGTCCGCTGCTCGATCTGGCGGCGGATGACGTAAAGGCGGCGCTCGAATTCGACGGAGGCGAGACCGTCGGCGCCGCCGATGAAGAGTTCGCGGATCTTCGGAAGGACGCGGCGGGCATCGTCGCCGATTGCATTCGGATCGACGGGGACATCACGCCAGGCGAGAACCCTTCCGCCCTCGGCGTGGACGACAGATTCAAGGACGTCCTCCTCACCGACGCCGCCGAAGACCATCGCGACACCGTACTGTCCAGCAGGGGGAAGCCCGGGGACGACCTTGCGGAAGAACGGGTCGGGGATGCGCAGAAGAAGCCCGGCACCGTCGCCCGTGCGCGGGTCGTTACCCGTCGCGCCGCGGTGCATAAGGCGTTTGAGCACGGTGAGGCCGGATTCGACGATGGCGTGCGAAGGGAGGTTGTCAAGGCTCGCGACGAGTCCGACTCCGCAGGCGTCGTGTTCATATTCAGGGCGGTACAGCCCCCGCTGTCGATCTTCTGTCTCGTTCATGGTCATGTTCCTTCAAGATGTTGTGTAGCAGATTCCATGCCAATTGATGCGGCGTCGTTGAGCTGCTACAAGGAGGGTGGGGCAGAGTGGGAGGAATGTAATTCATTATGATCCGGCCACCATGCCCGTGTTGGGGTCTCGTAGGGGATCAGACGCAAAGAATTGCGTCCTTTCCGAGTTGATTTGTATCTTCCGTTGATTCATGATGGTCCATGATACCGGTTTGTGTTTTACGTAATATGTAATTTGGTTTAAGGTGACGTTACGCATCTTGGTACGATGATCGGCTGTCAGCGGCCTCGCCAGCGGAAATCACGCCGTTGTCGTACGTTGTAAAGAAATGCAGAGAAGAAAATTCAGATTGCCTTTCCCGATGGGGAGGTGTATACTGTTGGGGAAATTTCCGCGTAAGAAGGTTCTTTTGCTGGCATGCGTGCGGGAGTTGACAGACAGCTTGCGTGGTGGCGGGTATCATCTGCCATCATCATTGAGGGTTCTGCCGCACCCGAGATCAAGAAAGTCGGTATGTCCTCGGGACCACACAATACCCCCCCCCCTAATGTGGCCCCGAGGACGCTTTCTTGCTAGGGTTAAGTCGCCGCTATGCGGCTTTCAGTTGCGCTTCGCGCCGGCATTTCAAACTGCGGAGCGGTGATGTCTACATTCAACCATTTCAAGCCGCGCAGTGGCGATTTATGCTATACTCGCTCTCGATAATTCAAAACCAGAAAGGATGATGGATCATGAAGAAGATTGCGGCTGGGGTGGTGATGGCAGCGGCGTGCGTGTGCGGCGCGGCGCAGAAGGAGACGATTCTCGTGGCGGCGGATCCGTTCGCCGTCGGGCTCAGGACGGCCGTTGTCCAGCACCTTGAGAAGCGCGGCTTCGCCGTGAAGGACCTCGGCGCGACGGATGCGAACAAGGAGAAGCCCTACTTTGAGAGCGCGGTGGACGTCTGCAAGGCGCTGCAGCGCGGCGAGGCGAAGCGCGCGTTCCTCTTCTGCGGCACGGGCATGGGCATGAGCCTGATCGCCAACCGCTTCAAGGGCGTGCGCGCCGCCGCCGTCGAGAGCGTCTTCGCCGCGAAGATGTGCCGCACGATCAACGACGCGAACGTGCTCTGCATGGGCCAGATGATCTGGGGCGACATGATGGCCGTCGCCGCCGCGGACGCCTTTCTCGACACGAAGTTCACCGAGGGCCTTGAGGGCCTTGCGCCGTTCCTGCACGAGGCGGCGAAGAAGGTCGAGGCCATCGACGGCCGCTAGGCCGCAGGACCGCGGTCTGCCGCCCGTTTGCGCCACGCGCGCATGGTGAGCCCCGTCTTCTTCTTGAAGATGCGCTTCAGGAACGAGGGGGCGGAATAGCCGCAGAGGTCGGCGATCGGCTCGATCTGCTGGTGCGGGTTGCGGAGAAGGCGCAGGACCTCGTCGAAGCGTCGTGCGTGGATTTCGTCCAGAATCGAGTGTCCGACGGCTTTCTTGAACCGTTCGGTCGCAAGCCGCCGCGAACAGCCCATGATGGCGATGACATCGCCGGTCGAGAGGCCGTGTTCGCAGGCGTGGCGCCGGATGAACTCAAGCGCGTGCCCGACACGCGGATCGTTTCCGGCGAGGATCTGCGTGCTGTCGCGCCGGACAAGCCGCAACGCGCCGTAGTGCGAGACGGGTGCAGGGCCGTCTCGCCTTCCACCGTTCCGGACGCGCGCGATTTCGTCCATCAGAAGACGCGCGAGTTCGTAGCCCGCGCCTTCGAAATCGGGTTCGGCGCTTGTGAGGCCGGGCGTGACGGCCTCGGCATAGGTCTCGTCGTTGTCGATGCCGGCAACGGCGATGTCGTTTGGAATGGAGAGACCGCACGTGGCGGCGGCGGGCCAGATCTCGACGGCGCATCCGTCGTTTGCCGCGAGAATGCCGCAGGGCTTTGGCAGTGCGGCGATGGTTTGGGCGAGCCTTAGGCGGGAGAGGGTGGTCATCGTTCTGCCCTGGCCGGCACAGAGCGCGCGGAAGGTTTCGCACCTCTCATGGTCCCAGAAGTAGTTGCGCCCCGTGCCAAGATAGGCATAGGATGCGCAGTCGAGGTCCAGGAGCGCCTGTCCCGCGAGCCGCGCTTCGGCAGCCGAATCGTGTACGAGGCGGGGGTGTCGGCAGGGAATGGAGGTTGCACGCTGGTCGAGATAGACGGTCGGGAAGCCTTCGAATACGCGGTCGGGGGCAGAACCGTGGGCGAGACCCCGGTCGACGAGGCATCCGATCGGATGCCAGCGCGCGAGGGCCTGGCGGATTTCGCGGGCCGAAGAGTGACCGTCCACAATCTGTAGGAACCAACCGTGTTCGCGTGCGAAGCGATAGGCGCCGCCCAGTTTGAGCAGCCAGCTTTTCCGGATGGTGGACTGGAAGAAGAGAACGATGTCCATGCGCGCATTGTACTACAAATGAAGCCGAAATGCCAAATGCCGCCTGGAAGCCGGGATGTCGGAGGAGTCGCCGGGATGCCAGGATGTCGGAGATGTCGCCAGGATACCAGGATGTCGGAGATGTCGCCTGTATGTCACTAGCCTGTATGCCACCAGGATGTCGCCGGGATGCCGTTCTTTGCGAGTCAATGGCGTAGGATTCTTGAATTTTTATTACGCAGTAAAATCTCATTGACGGCGCGGGGCGGGGTTTGCTATCCTCTCCCATCGGCTGGGACTGCATTGGTTGAAACGGTGTAGCTTGTGCGACGCCGTGTGGCTGGTGCGATGCGGTTGGAACAGGAAATTGACTGGAAAAGGAGGACTGGGCATGGCGAAGAAATGGATGTGGGAGGTCTCGTCGGAGGTACGGGCGAACTTCGCGGCGTGGTTCGAGCACAATTTCCTTGATCAGGGCGCGGGGCGCATTGGCGTGCGCACATACGCGCGTGCGGGCGAGATGGACGATGTCTGCGCGGGGCGGATGCCGGGCGATCGCGCGGTCTGGTACCACGATGCGTACGAGCGCGGGCTCCTCGACCGAACGGAATCGCTGCGGCTCGACGAGTGCGCCTTCCTCCTCCGCAACCCGCTTGTGGGCCTCCAGCTCGCGCTGGGGATCACGGACCTGCGCGGACTGCGCTGCTACCGCCGCGGCCTTGCGTACGAGATCAACCGCCTCCAGCAGCGTGCCTATCGCACCCGCTACTACGCACGCGACAACGCGCGCCGCCGGCGTCTCGCGGCGGAGCGGCGGGCGATCCGCCGCCGCACGACACTCGCGCCCTGCCCGACTCCGGAGGCATTCCTCGCGGCGTGGGAGGCGCGCAATGCGTCCGACGAGGCGCGCGTCCGTTTCGGGGGGCTTGTCCACGACCTCGAGTGCCATGTCGACAACTGCCTGCGCATTGTTGACGGCGTGATCGTCGGACGCAATGGTGGGATCAAGGCATGGATCGCCGCGAACCTCCCGCAGCTCAGCGGAAAGTACAAGACGATTATGCGATTCAAGGCACTTGCCAAGCGCCTCCGCCAGGCGACGGAGATCCCGGACCCGATTCCGACGTCGGCCGTGTTCGACGGACTGCCGCCGAATCCGATCGCGACGGGAAGCCTCTCCTTCGGGGTGGCGAATAAGAATTATTACGCAGTGAAATCTCAGAACGGGGTGGTGCGGATGTCGCCAAAGGATATCCGGCGGCGGCTGGAACGGGTACGGACGATTATGCGGGACGCGCGGCGGGAGGGTTTGGGTGTGCGGCGGGAGAGAACGGACGCGATACGGGAGAAATTGGGCGTTGGAGGAGAGGTCGGCGGAGCAGGGCGCGGGGAGGTCGGCGGAGTGGTGTATAGGGAGGTCGGCGGAGCAGGGCGCGGGGAGGTCGGCGGAGTGGTGTATGGGGAGGTTGGCGGAGTGGGGCGCGGGGAGGTTGGCGGGACATTCGCCGCGCTGTGGGCGGCGGTCGAGCGGCATCTGGAGTAGGAACGGAGGATCTTCCCAAGAGCGAGTAGGAACCGAGCCCAAGAGTAGGAATCGAGGATGTTCCCGGTGGGATGCGCGGGACGGAGTTCTCGTGGAATGCGTAGGAGACTCCGTTACTGGCAGACGGCTCCGTTGCCGATAGGGGGATCGTCGTCGGTGGGAGAATCCGTCGCCCTGTAAAACGACATCACACCGAAACAGTGAAACGACACCACACCGGAACAGTGAAACGGACATTACACCGGAACGTCAAGGTCCGTGATTGTGTGACGAAACAAGCTGCCCGATCGGTCATATATTCTTTGCACGATTGTGTCGTTGTTCAGACCGCCTAAAAATGGTACAATACGCGCCATGAGAACTTGTTTGCTGGCCTTTGGTGCCGTTTTATGTGGTAGTTTCGCGTTCGCCGCCTCCGGGGAAGACCGTTCGGAGGTCAAGGTCGCGAAGTCGTCCATCGTCCTCCCGACGTATGCGCCGGGAGGATATGACAAGACGCCGCTGTTCTATACGGGGCGCGTCTACCAGGGCGCGCAGGGGCGCGTCTATCCGTATCCCATGCAGGATGTCCTTTTCGACGGCAAGGTCGACGAGACGTATACGTACCTGACGCTTGAGAACAAGTGGCTTCAGATGGGGCTTCTGCCCGAACATGGCGGGCATCTTCTCAACTTCACGGATCGCGAGACGGGTTTCGAGGCGTTCTACCGCCAGCACGTCGTCAAGCCCGCCCTGATCGGCATGCTCGGGGCGTGGATCTCGGGCGGCGTGGAGTGGAACTTCCCGCACCACCACCGCGCGACGACGGCAATGCCGATCGACTGGAGGCTCGCGGCGAACGCGGACGGCTCGAAGACGGTCTGGATCGGCGAGACGGAACTGCGTCGCCGCCTGAAGTGGACGATCGGCCTGTCGATGATGCCCGACCGCGCCGTCCTCAGGGCCGACAACGTCTTCATGAACCGCGGTCCGTTCATTGAGTCGATGATCTACTGGGCGAACGTCTCGGTCCACTGCGGCGACGACTACCAGATCATCTTCCCGCCGAGCTGCCATCTTGGCTTCGACCACCACAAGAACTACTGGACGAGCTGGCCGATCGGACCGCGCAAGGAGGAAGTCGAGCTTCTGCCGTCCCAGCGTTCGAAGTACGCAGACGACATTTCGGGCACGATGGACCTCTCGTGGTGGCGCAACTACACGATCGAATCGCGCTCGATCTTCGCGATGGACCCCGACAACGCCTGGCTCGCGGGCATGGACCACAAGCGGAACATGGGCACGGCGCACGTCTCGAACCGCCATCTCACGGTTGGCAAGAAGTTCTTCCTTTGGGGCAACTTCCCCGAGGCGCACGTCTGGGACACGGTGCTGACCGACAGCGACGGGCCGTATCTGGAGCTGATGGTGGGCTGCTGGAGCGACAACCAGCCCGACTACTCGTGGATCGCGCCCTACGAGACGCGCAAGGTCTCGCAGTTCTGGTTCCCCGTGAAGGGCATTGGCGGCGTGAAAAACGTGACGATCGACGGCGCGGTGAACGTCGAGCGGCGCGGCAAGGCGGAACTTCTGGTCGGGTTCCATTCGACGCGCGCGCTGAAGGGCTGCACGGTGCGCGTTCTGAGGGGAGGGCCGCGCTCCGTCGCGGCCGCGGACGGGAGAGAGCCCGTCCCTCCCGTGGTGGTCTTTGAGGAGAAGAACGTCGCCCTCGATCCGAACACGCCGTGGTGCAAGCCTGTCAAGGTCGCGGCTGACGCGAAAGACCAGGAATTCACGGCGTCGATCGCCGATGCGGACGGCAGGGTCTTCCTCGCCTACACGCCCGTCGGGCCGGACCCCCACGACCCGCTTCCGCCGAAGGTGGAGAACCCGAAGGACCCGAAGACGTACGCCTCGGCCGAACTCGCCTATGAAGTCGGTTTGCGCCTCGACCAGTTCCACAACGGTCTCATCGATCCCGAGCCGTACTACCGCCGTGCGCTGGAAATCGACCCCGACTACACGCGCGCCAACCTTGCGCTCGGCGTCCGTCGCCTCAAGAACGGCGCGTACGCGGAGGCGAGACCGTATCTCGCGCGGGCCGTCCGCCGCGCGACCCAGAACTTCACGCGCGCCCTCGACGCCGCGCCCGAATACTACCTCGCGCTCTGCGAGAAGGGCCTTGGCAACCTCAAGGCCGCCGAAGACCTCTTCTGGCGCTGCACCTGGCGGCAGAGCTACAAGAAGGAGTCCTACGCCGAGATCGCGCGCCTCGCGCTGCTCAGGGGCGACTTCGCCGAGGCCCTGCTGCGCATCGACGACGCGCTCGCCCTTGGGCAGGACGAGGCGAAGCTCTGGACGCTGAAGGCGATTGCGCTCCGCAAGCTCGGTCGCGCCGCCGAAGCCGCGCCGTGCCTCGACCGGGCGTTCGCGTGCGATCCGCTCGAATACTGGGGCGCGGTCGAGCGGACGGGTGGCACGTCCTTCGCCGAGGCGGAGAAGAACCGCGGCCTCAAGGCGCAGCAGCTCCTCGAATGCGTGGGCGACTACTGGGCGGTCGGCTGTTACGATGAGGTCGTCGCCCTCTGCGGCGCCGCGCTCGCGAAGGCGCGCGCCGAGAAGCCGTATGCGACGGAGGGGGCCTTGCCGCTCGGTGAGACGCTGGCCGCGTGCAACAGCTACCGCGAGCCGATGTTCGCTTTCTTCAAGGCGGCGGCGGAGACGAAGCTGAACCCGGCGGCGAAGCCCGTCCTCGAAAAGGTGGACTGGATCTACTGCTTCCCGAGCCGCCTGGAGGAACTGGAGGTCCTCCGGTGGGCGGCGGCGAACCTGCCGCCGGATGCGGACACGCAGTATTTCCTCGGCGAGATCCTCTGGAACATGGACCAGAAGGCCGCCGCGCTCGGCGCGTGGAAGAAGGCGGTCGGGATCGACCCGCGTCATGCGCTCGCGCTCCGCTGCCTCGGCTTCGGCCTGTCGCACCCCGGCACGTACTTCACCAACACGGGCGTCCCCTCGGGCGTCGCAAGCCGCGAGGCGTACGACTGCTACCTCAGGGCGCTCGAAGCCGATCCCGGGAACTTCCGCACCCTCGACGAGGCGGGCAAGCTCGCCGAGAAGCTGAACCTGCCCGCGCCGGAACGCCTGGCGCTGATGCTGAAGTACCCGGAGGCCTGCGGGAAGTACGACGCGAACATGCTGCGGCTCGCGTACTGCCACAACGCCGTCGGCGACTACGAGAAGGCGCACGCCATCCTCACGACGCGGCGCTTCCACGTGTGGGAGGGCGCGGACGGGCTTCTTGCGCCGTTCGTCGAGGCGTGCATTGGCCTCGGCCGGGCGGCGATGGCGAAGGACGACTACAAGGCGGCGCTCGGGTATTTCGAGGAGTCGACGACCTATCCCGACAACCTGCAGGCGGGGCGCCCCGGAGATGCGGGCACGGAGCCGAAGAGCCGCTACTTCATGGCGCAGTGCAGGAAGGCGCTCGGCGACGCGGCGGGCTACAGGACCGAGCTGGAGAAGTCCCTCAAGGGCTGGATCCACGCGGGCGAGATGGACTACTGGCGGGTCAAGGCCCTGCGGGAACTCGGACGCGACGCCGAGACGGCGCCGCTCATCGCCGAACTGAAACAGGCGATCCGGGAACTTGAAACGCCCCAGCCGACCGTCATCAACGCCTATGCGAAGTTCGCGGGCGACAACTCGGCGATGGAGCGTGCGGCGAAGGCCCGCGAGAAGGCCGGTGCGCTGAAGAGGCTTTTGAAGGAGATTGAATGACGCGCCGGGAGTTCATCGTCGGTAGCGGCATCTACTTTTACGGAGCACAATAGTCCCCCAGAACGGTCTCACGCTCACGCGCATCGTGCCGTTCATGATGTCTGATCGCCTCGTTCTGCCGTGTGGGTCCGGGAAGGGAGAAGGGAACGATTGTCGTGGTACGATGAGACCGGGAGAGGAAAATCAGAAAGGACCAGCAAGATGAAGTTGAAGGGTTTGTTCCTGGCGTTGTCCGCCGTCGTGGCGGTGAACATGGCCGCGGCGGCCGAACCGATCACGGACGAGGCCGAGGTGAAGGAGTATCTCGCGCCGTACAAGCTCGGACGGCCGATCCTCGCGCCCTCGGGCGAGCCGGGGGCGTTCGACCGCCTCGCGGTGGACCACGCCCGCCTCTTCCGCCACAGGGGCCGCATCTACATGATGTACATCGGCTTCGACGGCGTGGGCTACCAGACCGCGCTTGCATCCACGGCGGACATGCTCCACTGGACGAAGCACGGCGTCGTCTTCGCGCGCGGACAGTCGAAGAACGGCTGGGACATGAACGGACGGGCGATTTCCTGCTTTCTCCAGGAGAACGACCTCTACGGTTCGCGCGAGCTCATCGAGAAGGACGGGAAGTACTGGCTCATGTACCACGCCTATCCCGGAAAGGGGTATGAATCGGGCGGCGCGGCGAATGGCCTCGCGTGGACGACGGACGAGAACCTTCTCGCGTGGCACTGCCTCGACAAGCCGGTCTTCGAGAAGGGGCCCGATCCGTCGTCGTGGGACGGGGCGGGGCTCTACAGCGTGTGGGTCGTGCCGCGCGACGGTACCTACTGGCTCTACTACAACGGCAAGTCCAGCCCGAGCTGGCCCTGGAAGGAGCAGGTCGGCGTCGCGTTCGCCGAGGACGATTCGCTCACGAAATGGCGGCGCTACGGGCGCAACCCCGTCTGCACGGTCGGCCAGGTCGGATGGGACCGGAACTTCACCTGTGGGCAGGGCGTGATGTGGGATGCGCGGCGGTCGCGCTGGATGCGCTACTTCTGCGGCCTCGGCGGCGGGCCGGGCGCGCAGGAGGGCGTCGCCGTCTCGCCGGACGGCCTGAACTGGCGCAGCTACGCGCGGCCGGTCGTGCCGGTCGGCAAGCCCGGCGAGATCGACTCGATCCACGCCCACAAGGGCGCGGCGATCTGGCATGACGGCAAGCTCTGGCTCGTCTACTGCGCGGTGCGTCCGCTGAAGGACGAGGCCGAACGCGCGAAGTTCAAGACGGGGAACTGGAACGAATACCGCTGTCTCACGCTCGCGCGCAGCGTGCCGTTCACGGCCGCGGAAATCAAGAGCCTGAAATGAGGCGCGGACGCGGCGGGGCAGGCACCGAGTCTGCCAGACCGGGCGTGCCCCCCTCTAGGCCCGCATTTGCTATACTAGGCGCATCATTCAAGGAGAGAAAGGAACGTGGCGAGATGGCAGGAATGACGTGGAGGATGTGGGGCGGCGCGCTCATGCTCGCGGCGCTGCCCGCGCTGGCGGGGCAATGGGCGAAGCCGGCGCCGATTCCGCGCGAGAAGGGGCTCTTCCGCTGCCAGATCCACCGTGGTGGCGGCGCGAGGTCGCGTCCCGACAATGCCCTCGAAACCTTCCTCTGGTGCTGGGGGCACGGGATGGCGCCGGAGGCGGACGCCCGCCTTACGAAGGACGGCGTGGCGATCGCGATGCACGACGGGAACTTCCGGCGCATCGGGCGCGGCATCACGCCGGCGTTCGCGGTGAAGGACGTGCGCGAACTCACCTGGGACGAGATCAAGGACGTCGACACGGGCTCCTACCTCGGTCCCGAATACGCCTCCACGCGCGTCGCGACGATGGAGAGCGTCTTCGCCGCGATGAAGGGCCGTCCCGAACGCCTGCTCTACGTGGACGAGCAGGGGGCGCCGCCGGAGCTGATCGCGAAGCTCGCGGACACGTTCGGCGTCATCGGGCAGGTCTACTACTGCTCCTCCAACTGGCGGCTCATCCCGCGCTGGCGCACCCTCGCGCCGCAGGGGCGCTCGATGGTGTGGCTGGGGGCCTGGCCGAAGGACAACTCGCCCGGGGAGACCGCCCGCGCCGAGGCGTACGTCCAGAAGCAGCTCGATGAAATGGCCGCGACCGGGTTCGACGGCATCGACCAGGTGCAGATCCACCTGCGCACGGACCTTTCGAAGCCGGACATCTTCTGCCCCTCCACGCCGTTCATCACGCGCGCCATCGCCCTCCTGCACAAGCACGGCGTCACCGTGAACGGCGTCACCTGGACCGAGGGCGCGAACAAGGCCGTCTACCGCGCCATGTGGAAGCTCGGCTTCGACCACTATACCACCGACTACCCCGAAACGCTCTTCGAGGTCGCGGACGAGATCCGCCAGTGGGAAATCAAGTAAACAGGGAGAATGCACATGGCAACGAAGTGGATGAAGCAGGTGGGCGCGCTCGCGCTCGTGGCGGCGATGCCCGCTCTGGCGGGCGCGGCGGCGCCGGGGATCGTCTCGTTCAAGGACGCGAAGAAGATCAAGAGCTGGGATGCCTGGGGCGACCATCTCCAGAAAAAGGCGCCCAAGACGCTCTTCGAGAAGGAGAAGCCCTGCGTCACCTGGAAGAAACTCTGCGCCCTGGAGAGCGGCCTGGAGCCCGCCGGGCAGCTGGAAACGCGCCTCGCTTCGGACATCAAGGGCTCCAAGTGGTCGATCGGCTGCGAGACGATGGACCGCGACTACGCCGACTGGAACGCCTACAAGGACTATCTGCCCTATCTCGGCGCGAAGCGCGGCCGCCTCTTCAGCGGCTGGGCGAAGACGGAGCAGGAGAAGGGCGTCTACGACTTCACCTGGCTCGACCCGCAGGTGCGCGAGATGGCGGCGATGGGCGTGAAGCCCTGGATCTGCCTCTCCTACGGCAACCCCGTGTGGGGCAGCGACTTCCGCCTCGGCATGCGCGTGAAGCAGGTCACGGGGAACCCCGAGGCGTTTGCGGCGTGGCTGCGCTACTGCACGGCGTGCGTGGAACGCTACAAGGACGTGGTGGACGAATGGGAGATCTGGAACGAGCCCTTCCACCAGGGCCCCGAGTACGCCGAGCTCTTCTACCGCACCGCGAAGGCCATCCGCGCCGTGCAACCGAACGCGAAGTGCTACGTGACGGCGATCAGCTGGACGTGGAAGAAGGGGCAGACGCCCGTCCAGAGCGACTACGGCGTGCTGCTGGAGCGCCTGAAGAAGGAGAACGCCCTCGACCTCGCGAGCCTCTTCATCTACCACCCCTACGAGAACAACCCCGACAGATCGTACGCGAATCTCGCGGAGCCGCTGCGTGCGTTCGTGAAGAGCTATTCGCCCCGCTTCGACATCTTCCAGGGCGAGGTGGGCTGCCCGTCGCAGCTCGAATACGCCCACGCGATCCACAGCGTCGAGTGGACGGAGTACTCCCAGGCGAAGTGGAACCTGCGCCGCACGATCGGCGACGCGGCGCGCGACATCCCGTCGAGCATCTTCACGTGCGTCGACCTGCAGTACACGTTCATGCTCCAGAGCTTCGGCCTCCTGCGCTGCAATCTCCTCAAGGAGGTCGTCTACCGTCGCCCGAGCTTCTACGCGATGCAGCACGTCTTCTCCTACTTCGACGAGGACGTTCACCCCGTCGGCCTCTCGAAGCAGACCGTGAACGGGAAGGAGCTGACGGTTGCGAAGTTCGAGCGGCAGTCGCAGCCCGTCTACGTGCTGTGGTTCTCGGGAGAGCGTCCGGGCGACACGCTCGCGTACGAGCGCGGCGACGTGGTCTTTGACATGCTTGGGTTCAGGGATGCCGTCTGGGTCGATCTGCTCACGGGCAAGGTCTGCCGTTTCCCCGCGGCGAATATCGTGCGCACGGGCAAGCAGACGGTTGTAAAGGGCCTCCCGCTTTGGGATTCGCCCATTTTGCTCGCGCCCAACAATCAGATTCCGCGCCGCACGGAGTGGGCCGAAATGAAGCCCGCCGAAATCGTCGACGCGCTCTATCGCCCCCACCAGGAGATGAGGGGCTGGGTCGGGAAGAAGCTCCCCATCAAGATGGCCGTCACGAACGAGCCGTGGGCGAAGATGGCGACGAAGGACTTCCTGCCGTGCTTCGACAAGTTCGGGCAGTTCAAGTGGCGCGACTGGCCCGGGAAGACCCACAGCGACGCGGAGCTGCAGGCCGCCGTGTCCGCCGAGGAGGCCGACCTCGCCGCGCATCCCGGTCCGGACGACCGCGACCGCTTCGGCGGCTGGACGAAGGGGCCGAAGCAGACGGCGACAGGCCGTTTCTACCCGAAGAAAATTGACGGCAAATGGTGGCTCGTCGATCCAGAAGGCAACCTCTTCTGGAGCTGGGGCGCGGTGCGCGTGACGCCGAGCTCGGCCCTCACGCCCCTCAACGGCAACCCCCGCACGCCGAAGTGCGGGGGCGCGATGCCCGACCGCGACATCCTCTTCACGGATCTGCCGAAGAAGGGCGAGGCGCTCGCGCAGTTCTACGACACCTACGACGCCCTCCTGCTGCCGTTCTACCTGAAGCGCGACGAGACGCGCCGCTTCGACTTCTCCGCCGCGAACCTCTACCGCAAGTACGGCGCGGCGTGGTTCGAGAAGTTCGCCGACTCGTGCCACCGCCGTCTGCGCAGCTGGGGCTGCAACACGATCGCGAATTCGAGCGATCTCAAGATCTGCCTGCAGGACCGCACGCCCTACGCCGAGCGCGTGGAGGTGGCCTCGCGGCCGATCGCCGGCAGCTGGGGCACGTGGGCCAAGTTCCGCGACCCGTTCGACCCGTCCTTCCGCACGGCGACGCTCGCCGCGCTCGCGGAGCACGGGCGCGAGGCGCACGATCCGTGGTGCATCGGCTTCTTCATCGACAACGAGATCCAGTGGGGCGCGAAGCACGAGGACCTGGCGCGCTGGACGCTCTGGAGCCCCGACGACCAGCCCGCGAAGGTCGCGTTCGTGAAGCGCCTCGCGGCGAAGGGGATCGTCTGGGACGGCGACATGGGCAAGGTCCCCGCCGAGGAGCTGCGCGCGTTCACGGACGTGATCGTGGAGGAGTACTTCAAGCGCACGCGCGACGCCGTGAAGGAGTACGACAAGGGCCTTCTCTATCTCGGCTGCCGTTTCGCCGGTTCGGCGCGCCCCTGGGCCGTCAAGGCCTGCGCGCGGTACTGCGACGTGGTGAGCTACAACATCTACACCGGCAGCATCCTGGACTGGCGCCTGCCGGAGAAGCTGGACGCGCCGGTCCTCATCGGCGAATTCCACTTCGGCGCGCACGACCGGGGCCTCTTCGGCTCGGGCCTCGTCAACGCGGGCAGTCAGGAGGGGCGCGCGGCGGCGCTCAAGGCGTACGTCGCGTCGGCGCTGCGGAACCCGCAGGTCGTGGGCGTACACTGGCACCAGTTCTCCGACCAGGCGACGTCGGGCCGCTTCGACGGCGAATACTTCCAGGTCGGCTGGACGGACATCTGTGACCGACCCTACCCTGAGACGGTGAAGGCCCTGCGCGAGGTGGGCTATCCGCTCTACGAGACGCGCGCGGCGGCGAAATAAGGCGGAAGGGCGCGTCGTGCAGATGCGAACGGCCTTTCCCCTGTCCCTCTGCGGGCTGGCGCTGTCGCTCGCGGCCGTCGAGCGGCGCTACGGCGTGCCGCAGAAGCCCTACTGGGAGGGCGAATGGGCCTCTTCCGCTCGCGGCCCTATCTGGATCCGTGCCTTGCGGCGTTCGCCCTGCGGACGGCGACCGACTGCTTTGCGGGTGACGGCGGCGACGCGCGCGGCGGGCTTCTCGCTCCGCGCGTCGTTCGTGCCGGGCTCTACCGTGCGCCTCTCCTGCGAGATGCGCGGCGTAGGGCGCGTGGAGGCGGCCGCGTGGGCGCGCGACGCCCAGGGGCGCTCGTGCGGCCGCCACAACGCGGGGAGCCTCTCCCTTGAGAATGGCTGGAAGCCCTTTACGGCCGTCTGGACGATGCCGCGCGAAGCGTCCGCCGGCGACTTCAAGGTCTTTTCGTGGCGCAACGGCGAAGCCGCCTTCGAGGTGCGCGGACTCCGCCTCGTCAACGAGTAGGCGGAAAGTAAAATTCCCCTTTCCCCCGCTTGCGCATGTTCTTCGCTTATGGTAGGATGACGCCATCAAAGGGAGATTGTGCGCATGAGGAAACCGAAAAACGTTGTGCCGTCCCGTGCCGTCCATGCGGCTTTCTGTGTCCTATTCGTAGCCGTCCTGTGCGGCGGAAGTATCCCCCTCGCGGATCTTGAGGACGTGCGGGACGTGCTGCGCGCGTCGCAGGCGGGCGCGTCCCCGGCGACGAACGCCGTCTGGCTCGACGCGGCGGGGGCGCGGGTGAGATCGGCCTCTCCCAGTACGAGAGCGGCATCGGCGCCTCCGGGCTCGGTGCCGGCTCGCGGAACTACGCCGACAACACATGGCACCATGTCGCGGTGGTGCGCGACGGGACGTACGGCGCGTTCTGGGTGGACGATGGTGCCCCTTCGCCTTCAGGAGATCCAGAGTCGGATCAATGACTGGGAGGGAGACAATGCCCACCTCTATCCTCTCAATCTTTTCGATCTGCGGTCTTTTGAAAGAATTTCAAAGCGGCGTTGAAGTGACAGGAGGCTGTGATGCGATTCCTCGTTGTATGTGCATTTGCTTTGGGCTCCTATACCGTTTCTGCGGCTTCGGCCTACTGGACAGGACTTATAGTTGGGAATGGCGGGTATAGTGGCGACTCGTCTCAAGTTGCCGGATATTCGATTCAGGGAACAGTGTATTCTGGGGACGGCGCATACGCAACGATCAATGCAACGATGGAAGGTTATGTCGTTGAGGGTTCCTACTTCTTGAAGTCTCTTGATTATACAAGGACAGGGGAAGGTGGAATTGGTGTGGTGGCGCCGGTGGAAAACGTCTGGGTTCTGGCCTTTTGTGGAGACGTGTTGAATGCGGAGACGATTCGTGCGGCTACGCAGATAGCCCCCATTTATTCATACGGGGAGGCTTCGGGGGGCACCCCCATTGCGGATCGGCGGGACTTCTATCTTGCCTTCGAGGCCTCGGAGTATGGTGTCGAGGATGGGCAGTCGTGGTATGGCTGGGCCCATGTCTCGGTTGACGACGATCTGAGGATGACGCTACTCGGCTCGGGCATTGGCCTCAACGGCGAGTCGGTCATTGCCGGGGCTGTCCCCGAACCGTCCGGCGGACTTCTTCTGCTTTTGGGGACGGCCGTCCTCGCCCTTCGCCGTCGCCATCCCGTAAAGGACCGTGGCGGCGTGGGATGTAGCGGGAGGGCCGCAACGTGTTGCGGACTGGGTGGACGCGCAGGGGCACGGACTGGCTGTACCGGACCCGTTCCCGTTAGGATACGATAGGTGTCGCCCAAAACCTGAGAAACGCAAGAGAAGGGAAGTGAAGTGAAATTCAAGGTAAAGGTATTATCCGTGGTGGTCGTTTCGTTGATGGGTCATGCCGCTTCAGTTGACCTGTCTGCGGATGAAGCGTCTTTTGACCTTGATGAAGACACTGTATTGAGGTATGCGTATAGCAACTGGTGTGGACGCACGCGCATGACCTATCCCCGGCTTGTACAGGACTGGTACCTTCCAGACTTGGCGTTGCCGACCAATGGGATTAATGCCGTGGTGGAGAACGAGGCATTTGAAACCGGAAGGGGTTTCTTCATTGTCCGAAATGGTGACGAGTTATTCTATATTGACTCGAAAATCTGCGGCAGTGTAGAGGACGCTCATGCGTCAGTTATTGAAAGGTTCTCCAACATGACGACGACACGGATATTCCCACAGGTCACAAACGACATCGGAGATGTCCTTTTCCATTATAGGTTTAACAGTGGTCTTGACTTTGCTGTTTTTACGCGAAACAATGTCTTTGTATGGATTGATTCCAGAATTGAATCCTGTTCCGCCACCAATATCGCAAAGCAGGTTGATGCCTCCATCCTACGCGCGTCGGGAGTGAAACCGTGACGAAGGGGGGTCGTGTGGACGGGAACGCCTCCGTTCGGACGCCACGCGCCGGGGCGGCGCGGGATGTTCAGAGACGGTGCAGCGGGAGGGCCGCAACTTGTTGCGGCCTGGGTGGACGCGCAGGGGGGCGGACGCGACGGAGCGCGTCCCTCCCGTGGGGCGAGGAAGGCCGAGACGCAGCACGAGGCGGCATCGAGGATCACCCGCGCCATCTACGAGTCGAAGAGGTTTAGGTATGAGGTCAAGGAGGGGGAGTCAAAGTATACTGAGAACGACACTGTACTTCTAACGCACTTCCTAGGAAGACTGAAAGGCCGTTATGGGAAAGGAGTGTACGTCAATTGTACCGACTGTGCGTCGTTTGTCGTCTCCTTTTCGAACCTTCTAGGATGCGAGCTATACTCATCCATAATGGGAGATGAGGGCTTCTTAACGAATCCTTACTCTGCGATAGGGTGTAGCCCTTGGACACCGCCACGTTGGGGTTGGGCATTCGGTTATCACGAAGTGGCGTGGACGGGGGAATGTATGGAAGGCGATTTGATCTACGATGCCTGCCTTTCCGTGGATGGGGATGGAGATCCCTCTTCGCCTCCCCGTAGGGAACTACTTCCCCTCGGCATGCTTTTCGACGATGGAAGTTCAGATTCTCCCTATGCCTATCGGGAGAGTTTGGCTGCACCAGTTGTGTATGGATATGATAGATGCATTCCAAACCCCGAAACAAAAGTTAGGAGAAAAGTGAGATGAAGACATTTCCTACAGTCGTTATAATGTTGACGTTGCTTTCCACTTCGTTGGATCTGCCGGGTAAGATTGATCCCCGTCGTGTACGTACCATGCAGAAATATTCATATTCCAACTGGTGCGGACACACACGCATGGCCTATCCCCGGCTTGTACAGGACTGGTACCTTCCAGACTTGTCGTTGCCGACCAATGGGATTAATGCCGTGGTGGAGAACGAGGCATTTGAAACCGGAAGGGGCTTCTTTATTGTCCGAAATGGCGATGAGTTAATCTATGTCGACTCGGAAATCTGTGGAAGTGTAGAGGGCGCGCATGAGGCCGTCATTGAAAAGTTCTCCAACATGACGACAACACGGATATTCCCACAGGTCACCAACGACATCGGAGACGTGTTGTTCTACTATCAGTATCCAGGAGACGGTGATTCCGTCGTATTTACACGGAACAATGTGTTCGTACGGATTCGTTCAGATATGCTGTCTTGTTCCGCCACCAACATCGCGAAGCAGATTGACGTCTCAATCCTGCGCGCTTCGGGAGTGGAACCGTGACGAATGGGGGTAGTGTGGACGGGAACGCCTCCGTTCGGACGTCCCGTGCCGGGACGGCGCGGGTACATCGCGTACGGAGCCGAAGGGGATGGGGGCGGGTGGGCCGCAACGTGTTGCGGCCTGGGATGGCGCGCAGGGGGCGCGGACGCGCAGGAGCGCGTCCCTCCCGTTTGTCCTGGCGGGCCCCGACCTCTCCGGGACCCTTCAGGGCGTGGACGGCGCCGCAGGGGCGAACCACATCAGCGCGTTTGGCGCGAACGGCAACGTCCGGCTGGATGCCGACTGCATTGCGAACGCGGACAAGTGGCCGAGGACCAACAGGAATGGAAATCGCATCTGGGAACACTCCGACTTCAAGAACGTGGCCTATTTCTTCGTGTATGGGTTGTTTGACAGGCTTGTCGGGAAGAATTCGAACTAGGAAGGAGACTGGTTGTGAATATGAAAACTGTAAAAGGCGCAGTCGTTGTTTTGGGGTTGTTGTCCATGTACCAGTCCAACGCGGATCTGGCAAAGGTCGGGGCGTTCGTCGTAGATGGCTGGACGGGCGAGCCACTGAAGAATGTCCTTGTCCGTGGTGGATTTGACAATCATTGGGGCTGGTTGGCCGTCAAGGGCGCGCCTCTGCCGAACGAGAGTTTTGCTCGGACGGATGTCAACGGGTTCTGCCGACTGCGCGGAAGGACCAACATTGGAGAGGCGGGCGTCTCGGTTAGGGAGGCCCCGCCCGGCTTCTATCGTCCGCGCTATGGTGAGGGCTGGTCGTTTAGGCGCAAGAACCTTCTCGGGATCTGGCAGCCGGACAACCTGGTCGCGACGATCCGCCTCCAGCGCGTGGAGCGCCCCATCCCCCTGTTCGTGAAGGCCTGCAAGCTTGACGTCAAGCGCGAGATCGCCGACGTCAACGGCGGCCGGTTCGCGCTCGACCTCATGGCCGGGGATTGGCTGCCGCCGTTCGGGGAGGGGAAGGTCGCGGACATCGAGTTCGCCCGCCTCCCCCACGAGGATTTGGGCTCGGGAATGAACGATTCCGATGTCAGGGGAACGTCCTTCAGGGACTCCATGGCGGTACGGTTTCCCGGGGAGGGCAATGGCCTCGTGGAGTCCAATCCGGCGCCCAACCTCCGTCTGAGGATCCGCACGGCGCCGGAGGACGGCTACCGCCCGGACTACCTCTGCTGGACGGGACGGAACAGGAAGCTTGAGTACGTGGGCAGCTACGACGAGAACCGCTGCTTCTGCTTCCGCATCCGGACGCGCCGCGACGACAGGGGCCGCATCGTCGAAGCCTACTACGGGAAGATCTACGGCGACATCCTCATGTACACGGGGTACAACTTCATCGTCTGCGGCGTCAAGTTCCTCTACTACCTCAACCCGACGCCGCTCGACCGGAACCTCGAATGGGACCGGAAGACGAACCTCGGCCCGGACAGGGTCGACTACGACCTCCTCCCGTAGGAGCGCGTCCCTCCCTAAAAGCTAAAACCTAAAACCTAGAACCGATTTTCGCCCTTGCACGCCGCCCGCCGTATGTGGTAAACTGGAGACGGAAATTCAGGAAGGTCTTGTCGGTTCTTGCCGGTGGGGCCTTCGGAAGTCGATGCCGATCGATGTCTTTCCGAATGCGCGATAGCGGGCGATCATCGTAATTCATCAACAATTACGGCTCTTCTGCTGACAGACGAGGATACGCTCGGGCCGCTGACGGAGACGACGGAGACAGGTGACGACGTTTTTTACGATGCGCGGCAACGCGCGTCACCGCCGCAAGGCGAGGAGACCGGGCACGGGGAACCGTGTCCGGTTTCTGCTTCTGCGGCTTGCCGAGGCGGGGGGCGTGTGGTAGAATGGCGCGCATGGACAAGTCGATGCAGGAGTTTCTCGAACAGGTGGCAGAGGTGCTGGAAGTGCCCGAGGTGAAGCCGGGAGATGCCTTCCGCGCCGTTCCGCTGTGGGGATCGCTCACGGGGTTCGCGCTCGCGGTGATGCTGGAGCAGCGCTACGGGCGGCCTGTCGCGGCCGGAGATTTCGCGCACTTGGAGACGGTCGCCGACCTGGCCGCGTTCGCCGGGGTGACGGCGTGAGCGGAGCCTGCACGGTCGTGACCGGGGCCTCGGGCGGCATCGGCGAGGTTGTCGCGCGGCGGCTCATTGCGCGCGGGGAGGCGGTGCTTGCCGTCGCGCGGAACGTGGACCGCCTGCGCGCCCTCTGCGGCGACGCGCCGCACGCGCGCTTCGCGGCCGTCGACCTGGAGCGGTCGGATGCCGTCGAGGCGGTGGCGCGGGCTGTAAAGGAGGACTTCGGCGCGGTGCGCGGGTTCGTCCACTGCGCGGGCTTCAACCGGCTGGCGCCCCTCTCGCTCGTGGAGACGGACGCGGCGCAGCGGCTCTATGCGCTCCACGTCCTTTTCCCGATGCGCTTCATGGGCTGGCTCGGCAAGGCGCCGAACCATGTCGCGGGCACGTCCTGCGTGCTTCTCTCGTCCCTCGCCTGCCGCACGGGCGCGGCGGGGAACGCGGCCTACGCGGCGGCGAAAGGCGCGGTGGAGGCGCTGGTGCGGTCCTCCGCCGCCGAACTCGCCGCGCGCGGCGTGCGCGTGAACGCGGTGGCGCCGGGCTTCGTGGAGACGGAGCTGGCGGCGGGGACGTGGCGGGCGCTGGGGATGACGCCGGAGCGGATCGCGGCGGAGCGGGCGTGCTATCCGCTCGGGTTCGGCACGCCGGAACAGGTGGCGGACGCGGTCGGTTTCCTTCTGGGGGCGGCATCGTCCTGGATCACGGGGCAGTGCCTCGTTGCCGACGGGGGGCGCAGCCTCGCATGAAGCGGCATCTCGTCATCGTCGGCGCGGGGGGCTTCGGGCGTGAACTCTACGGCATCGCGTGCGAGGCCGTGGGCTTTGGCTCGGACTTCGACGTGAAGGGATTCCTCGACGCGCGCGCGGACGCGCTCGCGGGGTTCGGCGGCTACCCGCCGGTCGTCGGCTCGCCCGCCGACTACGTGCCCGCGCCGGACGACGTGTTCATCACGGCCCTCGGGGACGTCGCCGCACGGAGGCGCTGCGTGGACGCGCTGGCGGCGCGCGGGGCGACGTTCATCCCGCTCGTCCACCGCTCGGCGTCGCTCGGCCCCCACGTCCGTATCGGCGCCGGTTCGCTCGTTGCGCAGAACGCCGTCGTCTCGGCGGACGCCGTGGTGGGCCGCCACGCCTGCATCTTCCAGAACACGGTCGTGGGGCACGACGCGCGCGTGGGCGACTTCGCGCACGTCTACGCGCTCTGCGCGCTCGGCGGCGGCGTGACGCTTGGCGCGGGCGCGGTCGTCTACCCCGGCGCGCGGATTGTGCCGCGCCGCGCCGTCGGCGCAGGTGCGGTCGTGGGCATCGGCGCGGTCGTGCTCGTGAACGTGCGCGCGGGCGAGACGGTGTTCGGGAATCCGGCGAAGCCGGTGGAGGTGGAATAAAAAGATGAGACGGCATTGGTTCTTCGATTTCGACGGGACGCTCTGCGATACGGAGGCGGACATCAAGCGCGCCTGGCGCGCGGCACTGCGGGAGCTGGGGCGCGACTGCCCGCAGTTCGACGCGGTCTACCGAACGGGTCCGACGCTCGACCAGGTGACGTACATGCTCTTCGACGACGCGACGCCGGAATTGGTGGAGCAGATCCGCGCGCGCTTCAAGACCTGCTACGATCAGGGCGGCTTCCCCGAAACGAAGCCGTATCCCTGGGTGCCCGCGTGGCTCGCGGCGCTCAAGGCGAAGGGGTGCCATCTCTACGTCGCGACGAACAAGCGCTACAGTCCGATGGGGGCGCTGATGCGCAAGATGGGGTGGGAAGACCTCTTCGACGGGTACTATGCGTTCGACATGTACGCGGGGGAGAAGCTGACGAAGGCGGCGCTCCTCGCGCGCGTCCTCGCCGAACGCGGCATCGACCCGGCGGACGCCGTGATGGTGGGCGACACGCGCGGCGACGTGGAGGCGGGGAAGGCGGCGGGACTTTATACGATCGGCTGCACGTGGGGCTATGGCACGCGCGCGGAACTGGAGGGGGCGGATGAACGGCGCGACACCCCCTGAGCCGTTGCCCGTGGGGGACCTCGCGCGGGAGCGGAAGCGCCTCGCGCGCGACCGTGCGGCGCGGCGCCGGTTCGCGGACCATCTGGTTCCAGGGCTGCCGGTGGACGGCGACGCGCCGGAGCTGCGCGTCAAGACGCCGCGCGTGGGGCTGTTGCTGGGGGCGCTCGTGCAGGAGCTGACGCACGTCCACGAACCGTTCTTCGACACGGTCTGCGACCATTGGCCCCGCCTCTTCCCCGGTTTCCCCGCGAAGCCGGGGCGCTACCAGGACGGGCGGCTCTTCCTCTACGTGCGCACGTCGGGGCAGGTCTTCTCGCTCCGCGCAAAGTTGCCGAAGGTGAAGAGGGCGCTGACGGCGCTCCCGGGCGCGCCGAAGCGGTTTTCGGTGCATCTGGAGATTCACTGAGCGACGGGACGCCGATTCTGCTATAATGCGTGCATGAAAAACTGCATTGCGGCATGTCTCGTGGCGGCGGCGCTCGCCGGCGCCGGCGCGAACGATCCCACCGACTACAAGAAGACCGTCCAGCGGCGCGTCGCGCCGGTGGCGGTGAAGGGTCTTGCGGCGGGCGGCACGCTCGCCGACTTCGGGCAGGAGGCGTTCGGCTTCCTGGAGTTCACGCCCCCGAAGGGGACGCGGGGGGCGTACGAAGTGTGGCTCGGCGAACTCGTGACGCCGGAGGGGGGCGTGAAGCGGAAGCCGGGGGCGACGATCCGCGCCGTGCGCGTTGCCGGGACGATCGCGGCGGACGGCGTCCACCGCGTGCCGCTGCCCCCGGACGCGCGCAACACGTCGGGCGGACGCGAGGGCGGGGCCATCCCGATTCCGCCCGAGCATGGCGTCATTTTGCCGTTCCGCTACGCCGAGGTTGTCCGCGCGCCGTTTGCCGTCACGCGCGAGACGGTGCGCATGGTGGCGGTCAACTACCCGATCGACATGGCCGCCTCCGCGTTCACCTGCGACAACGCGGACCTCGTAAAGGTCTACGACTTCTGCAAGCACTCAATCCGCGCGACCTCCTTCGCGGGGCTCTACGTGGACGGCGACCGCGAGCGCATCCCCTACGAGGCGGACGCCTACCTGAACCAGCTCGGCGACTACGCGGTCCACCCCGACCCCTCGCTCGCCCGCGCGAGCCTCGTCTACCTCATGGCGCATCCCACCTGGCCGACGGAGTGGAAGCAGCACGCCATCAAGATGGCGTGGGCGGACTGGATGTGGACGGGCGACACGCGCGCGCTCGCGCAGTTCTACGGCCAGCTGAAGGACGAGAAGCTGCTCACGCGCTTCCGCCGCGCGGACGGCCTCCTCCGCACGGGCGGCGAGCGTCTGCCCCACGCGCTCACGAACGCCTGCGGCGCGGCGGACATCGTCGACTGGCCGCCGTGCGAGCGCGACGGCTTCGTCTTCCGGGACGTGAACGCCGTCGTCAACGCCTTCCACTACCGCAACCTGCTGGAGATGGCGGACATCGCGCGCGCGCTCGGACGGACGGCGGACGCGGCCGCCTTCGCCGCCGACGCCCGTACCGTCCACGCCGCCTTCCAGAAGGTCTTCTTCGACCCCGCGCGCCGCGTCTACCGCGACGGCGAGGGGACGGACCACGCCTCCCTTCACGCGAACGCGGCCGCGCTCGCGTTCGGCCTCGTGCCGCGCGCCCATCGCCGGGAGGTCGTCTCGTTCTGCGCGTCGCGCGGGATGGCGTGCAGCGTCTACTTCGCGCAGTACCTGTTGGAGGCCTTCTTCGAGGCGGGGCGCGCGGACCTCGCGCTCGCCCTGATGACGGCGACGGGCGACCGGTCCTGGCTGGGGATGCTCGACCAGGGGGCGACGATCACGATGGAGGCGTGGGCGCCGAAGTACAAGCCGAACCTCGACCTGAACCACGCCTGGGGGACCGCGCCGCTCAACGTCCTCGCGCGCTACGTCCTCGGCGTGACGCCGCTGGAGCCGGGATTCGGAAAGATCCGCATCGCGCCGCAGGTCGGGGACCTGAAGCACGTCGCGGGCACGGTGCCGACGGCGCGGGGGCCCGTGAAGGTGAGCGTGGTGGACAACGAGGTGCTGACCGTCGAGACGCCCGCGCCGGCGCGGATCGAGTTCGCGGGGCAGGTGCGGGAGGTCGGCGCGGGGCGGCACGTCGTGCGCCTCCTGGAGGCGGGGCTCGACCCGGCGGCGGCGTGGCGTCCGTCCGTGCGGTGGCGCGGTTTCAACCTCCTTGAGATGTTCATCAAGGGCGGAAACGCGAAGCCGAGGGAATTCCGCGAAGAGGACTTCCAGATGATGCGCGACTGGGGCTTCAACTTCGCGCGCCTGCCGATGGACTACCGCTACTGGATCAAGGACGGCGACTGGGAGCGGTTCGACGAGGACCACCTTGCGTACATCGACCGCGCCGTCGCGCTCGGGCGGAAGTACGGCATCCACGTGAACCTCTGCATGCACCGCGCCCCCGGCTACACCGTCGCGCGCCCGCCGGAGGAGACGGACCTCTTCACGGACCCCGAGACGCAGCGCGTGTGCGCGAAGCACTGGGCGATGTTCGCCCGCCGCTACAAGGGCATCCCGAACGAACAGCTGAGCTTCAACCTCTTCAACGAGCCGCCGAACGTGGCGGACGCGGCCTACGGGCGCATCGCGAAGATCCTCATCGAGGCGATCCGGCGGGAGGACCCGGCGCGCTTCATCGTCGCCGACGGCCTGTCGTGGGGGCGGCGGCCGGTGAAGGCGCTCGCGGGCATTCCGGGGGTGGGGCAGTCCACGCGCGGCTACACGCCGATGAGCGTCTCCCACTATATGGCGTCCTGGGTCGGCACGCCGACGGCGAAGCCGGTGTGGCCGATCCGCCTGGATGCGCCGAACGGGATCCTCGCCGGGCGCGGGAAGGGGGAGATGCACGCGGCGCTCGTCGTCTCGAACCTGCCGCCCTGCCGCCTGCGGCTCTCCTACGGGCGCGTCTCGGGACGGGTGAAGGTGCGCTTCACGGCGGACGGGACGACGGTGGCGGAGGACGTGTTCGCGCCGCAGACGAACAGCCCGCTGTGGACGTCGGTGCAGTGGTATCCCGAGTGGAAGATCTTCCAGGGGAGCTACCGGGGGGAGAGCGTGGTGGCCCTGCCGCAGGGGGCGCGCGGCCTTGAGGTGCGGATCGTCGAGGGCGACTGGGCGACGCCGGAGACGCTGACGGTGACGGCGGGCGCGCACGCCGCCGCGCTGGCCTTCGGCGCCGACTGGTGCAGGCCCGTCAACTTCGTGCAGGACTTCCGCGGGTTCGGCGCACCGGCGCCGTTCGTGGCGGTGGGCGCCGCCGTCGCGGCGCCGCGCTATGCGGACGCCGGCATGGAATACCTCTATCGGAAGCTCATGGCGCCGTGGGACGAGGCGTGCGCGGCGGGGACGTTCGCGTTCGTCGGCGAGTTCGGGTGCTACAAGTACACGCCGCACGCGCTCGTCCTCGACTGGCTGGAGGACTACCTGCGCCTCTGGAAGGAGCGCGGCATGGGCTGGGCGATGTGGAACCTGCGCGGCGCGATCGGCATCCTCGACTCCGGGCGCTCCGATGTGGAGTACGAAGATTTTCGGGGGCACAAGCTGGACCGCAAGATGCTCGACCTTCTGCTGAAGTACTGACGCCCGTTCGCGCCTCACCCTCTCAAAGGAGCTGTCACATGAAGTCGCTGCTTTTCTGCCTGCTTTCGGCTGCCGCGCTGCCGGCCGCGCGCGGACGGGCCGCCAATGCGCGGCGCGCGGAGGTGGGCGAGCTGTGGCGGACGATGCTGGAACGCAATCATACAGGAGGCGGAAAATGAAATTCAGCAAGAAGGCGCGTGTGGCGGCGGGGATGCTCGGGCTGGCGTTCTGCGCGGCGGCCGGGACGGTCGGCAAATCGACGCCGGCGGGGTTTACGGACGACTTCGCGGCGGCGTGCGCCGAGGCGGCGAAGTCGGGGAAGCACATCGTGGCTGTCTTCAGCGGCAGCGACTGGTGTCACTGGTGCAAGGTGCTGGAGCGGGACTACCTCTCGAAGAAGGCGTTCGTGGACGAGGCGAAGAAGGACTTCGTGCTCCTCTTCATCGACAGCCCGCAGGATATGTCGGCGCTTTCGGACGCGGCGAAGAGGCAGAACGCGGGCCTGGTCGCGAAGTACGGGATCCACGGTTTCCCGACGGTGAAGATCCTCGATGCGGCAGGGACCGAAATCGGCGAGGCGCGTCCGCAGGGGGACGTGACGCCGAAGGCGTATGCCGAGCAGCTGCGCCGGGAGGTCAAGGAGGGCCCGCTCGCGAAGAGGCACCTCGCGCCCCTTCAGGCGGACGCCCGGGCGTTGATCAGGGGCTTCATGGAGAAGATGGGGGCGAGGCATCGGGAGCTGGCGAAGACGAAGACGGGCGAGGCGCTGGAGAGGGCGCTCTTCGAGGAGGGGCGCAGGCTGGGCGAGGAGGCCCTTGGAGGGCTGAAGGCGATCCGCGCGCGGGCCGCCGCTGCGAAGTTCCCCGCCGAGGTCGAGCCGAAGGCGCGGGAGTTCCTCGGCCAGCTCGACGGCCAGATCGCCATGCTCGCGCGGATCTCAAGGCAGAGCTGGGACGACATCCAGAAGAGGAAGGCGGAGGCGGAGACGCGGACCGGCCGCACGGGGACGGACGACGCCTGGCTCCGCGACTGGAGCGAGAACATCCGCACGAACAAGGCCCTAGAGACCTGTGCCGGGTTCCGCGAGCGGAAGCTGCGTCCATTCCTGCTCGGGGAGATGGATCCCGGCGGAAAGTCCACGGCGGAGGAACGCAAGCTGATGAACGCGGCGGTTGACGCCGTGTGGGGGGCGGACGGCTTCGGCGCCTTCGGGAAACGCAAAGAACTCGTCGCGCTGCTGGACCGTCTGGCGAACAAGCCGTTCGCCGCCCTTGTGGGGGCTTTTGCGGAGAGAAAGGACGCGCGGAAGCCGGCGGTGGCGTGGCTGGAGAGCGGGAAATTCGCGGGCGAGGATCTGCGGGCGGTCTTCTGGACGCTGCGGAATGACCTCTCCACCACCGACGCGGCATTCAGCAAGCTGCTGGAGAAGGCGGACGTGGACCCCTGGATCAAGGCGACCTGGCGGATCGGCCCGGCGCACAGGGCGGCCTGGAAGGCCCGCGGCGGCGGCTGGGCGCGCGACGTGACGTCCGAGGGCTGGGAGGGATACCGAAAGAGCGGCGACGCCTGCCGGGCGGCCTTTGGCGAGGCGATGGCGCTCAAGCCCTATCCCGAGCCCGTCTACTGCTTCATTCCGCTGGGGCCGTTCGGCGACGACATCTTCACGTCGACCACCTTGGCGCAGCTGGACTTCCCCAATCTGTACCGGGAGTACCTCTGGTACACCTGCTTCCCGCGCTGGGGCGGCTCGCACGGGAAGATGAAGGCCTTCGCCGAGCGGTGCTACGCCACGAAGCGGCATGATTCGATGGTGCCGTTCTTCTATGCCGAGACGATTCTGCGGATGGTCGCGGACGGTGGCGCGGAGGGCGGCCTCCAGGCGTATTTCACGGCCCACCCCGACGAACTCGACAAGATCCTTGAAGTGACGCTGCCGCAGATGAACAGCCCCCATGCCACGGAGCCGATACGGAAATACGCCGGCGCATACGCGACGCTCGCCTATTGCCTCAAGGGCGACTGGGAGAAGGCCGGCGAGACCTTCCGCTCGTTCGGGCACGCGACGTTCCCCGACGGCATCTGGAAGTACATCGACAATTTCAGCAACTGGTGGATGATCTGGGACGGCATCTCGGGGCCGAACAGGAAGGAGATGCAGGCGCTGCAGCGGATCTTCGCGGAGGGGGACTACCGCAGGTTCCTCAAGGCGACGGACGAGGCGTGCGCGGCCCTGGCGCTCTCCGAAAAGGAGAGAGCCTACGCGGCGACCATGAAGGTCGCGGCGAAGATGAAGTCGACGTTCCTCGACGGCGAGCCCGTCCGGGCCGCGTTCCCGGCGAACAAGCTCATGTGGCTGACCTACGGGGGGGCCTGGCGGCTCAACGGCGAATATGCGTACTTTGGCGGAACGAAGTACCGTGGCGGCTGTTCGCTGGGGTGGAACGTGCCGGTGCCCGGCGAGTTCCGCCTGGAATGCGAGGTCGCGCCGAACGATCCGGCGAAGGACTGGAGCTTCGTCTTCTACCAGGTCGCGGATAGTCCCTCGCCCGTGAGGCAGAGCGACTGCCCGTACCTCAGAATGACATTCACCCCCGGTGCGGGCAGGGCCGCGTTCGGGCTGTGGCGGGATGTCGTGGCGCGCGAGGCGGCGCAGGCCGCGTCGTTCGCCTGGGACGGGAAGAAGGTCAAGCTGACCATCGTCTACAAGGCGGGGAAGGCGACGATTTCGGTCAACGACGCGAAGACGCCGCTTATCGAGACGGAGGAGCATGCCCGCGTCCTCCGGAAGGTCAAGAGTGGCCGCCTGCGCTTCAACGGCACGTCCGTGCGCCTCCTGTCGCTGTCGGTCGCCTTCCCCGGGAAGGGGGACGGGCGCGACTGAATTTCCGGCATCCCCATTCGTCTGCGTTCTACTGGACGGGTGCGGGGAAAAGCGGTATACTGGACGGACTTTTTGAACAGAAGCGGATTTTGAGAGGAAAGGCGTGACGGTGAGCGGAGATGCGGGCGGTTGGTCGCGGACGGTGCGGTGGGTGGGAACCTATCTCGCGTCGTCCATTGGGCGGAAACAGGTTCTCGGCGTGGCGGGGGCGTTGCTCGTGGCGTTCCTCGCGGGGCACATGGCCGGCAACCTTTCGCTTCTGAACCCCGATCCGGCGGCGGCGCAGGCGGCCTACAACGCCTACTGCCAGTTCCTCACCGGCCTCAAGCCGCTCATCTGGTTCGTCGAGGCGGGGCTCGCCGCGATCCTGTTCGTCCATGTGGCGCTTGCGCTCGTCCTGAAGCTCGGCAACCGGCGGGCGCGGGGGGCGGCGCGCTACGCGGTGGTCTCCCATGCCGGGCAGGCGACGGGGGCGGCGTACACGATGTTCGCCTCGGGGGCGGTCATCCTCGTCTTCCTCGTGCAGCATCTGGTCCTCTTCAAGTTCGGTCGCTGGTACCTCTACCGGAACGCGGCGGGCGAGATCGTGCGGGACATGTGGCTCACGACGGTCGAGACGTTCGCGAACCCGGTGTGGACGGCCCTCTACGTGGCGGCGCTCCTCGTGGCGGGGGCGCATCTCGTCCACGCGCTCCCCTCCCTCTTCCGCACGTTCGGGCTCGTCCATCCGCGCTGGACGCCGCTCCTCAACGCGGCGGGCGTGTGCGTGGCGGGGGCGATCCTCGGCGGATTCATCGTGACGGCGGCGGGCACATGCGCGCTGGCGCACCGTCCCGCGACCCAGGCGCAGATCGAGAAGGCGCGCGCGGCGCAGCCCGCGCTTGAGGCCCAGGTGGCGGCGCAGGCGGAAGGAGGGCGGAAATGACGCTGGATGCGAAGATCCCGGGCGGTCCCATCGAGGAGAAGTGGACGCGCTACCGGCGCGACGTGGGGCTCGTCAACCCGGCGAACCGCCGGACGTTCACCGTCCTCGTGGTCGGCACGGGCCTCGCGGGGGCCTCGGCGGCGGCGACGCTCGCCGAGCTGGGCTACAACGTGAAGGTGTTCTGCATCCAGGACAGTCCGCGCCGCGCGCACTCCATCGCCGCGCAGGGCGGCATCAACGCGGCGAAGAACTACCGGAACGACGGCGATTCGGTGTGGCGGCTCTTCAAGGACACGGTGAAGGGCGGCGACTTCCGCGCGCGCGAGGCGAACGTCTACCGCCTCGCGGAGGTGTCGAACGCGATCATCGACCACTGCGTGGCGCAGGGGGTGCCGTTCGGGCGCGAGTACGGCGGCCAGCTGGACAACCGCTCCTTCGGCGGTGCGCAGGTGTCGCGCACGTTCTACGCGCGCGGGCAGACGGGGCAGCAGCTTCTCCTCGGGGCGTACCAGGCGATGTCCCGCCAGGTGGCCGCCGGGCGCGTGACGGTGTTCGCGCGCCGCGAGATGATGGACCTCGTGCTCGTGGAGGGCCGCGCGCGCGGCATCGTGGCGCGCAACCTCGTGACGGGTGCGCTGGAGCGCCACGCGGGCGACGCCGTCTGCCTCGCGACGGGCGGCTACGGCAACGTCTACTACCTTTCCACGAACGCGCGCGGGTCGAACGTCTCGGCCGCCTTCCGCGCCTACAAGCGCGGCGCGCTCTTCGCGAACCCCTGCTTCACGCAGATCCACCCCACGTGCATCCCGCGCCACGGGGACCTGCAGTCGAAGCTCACGCTCATGAGCGAGTCGCTGCGGAACGACGGGCGCATCTGGGTGCCCCGGAAGAAGGGCGACCGCCGCGCGCCGGCCGAGATTCCCGCCGCCGAGCGCTACTACTACCTGGAGGAGCGCTATCCGAGTTTCGGCAACCTCGTGCCGCGCGACGTGGCGAGCCGCAACGCGAAGCAGGTCTGCGACCAGGGGCTCGGCGTGGGCGACACGGGCCTTGCGGTGTACCTCGACTTCGAGGACGCCGTGCGCCGCCTCGGCGTGGCGGGCGTGAGCGCGAAGTACGGCAACCTCTTCCAGATGTACGAGAAGATCACGGGCGAGGATCCCTACCGGACGCCCATGCGCATCTTCCCCGCGATCCACTACACGATGGGCGGGCTCTGGGTGGACTACGCGCTCATGTCGACGATCCCCGGCTGCTTCGTCCTCGGCGAGGCGAACTTCTCCGACCACGGCGCGAACCGCCTCGGCGCCTCCGCGCTCATGCAGGGGCTTTCGGACGGTTATTTCGTGATCCCCTACACGCTCGGCGGCTACTTCGCCGCGACGCCGCTCGGGAAGGTGACGGGCGGGGAGCCGGCCTTCGCCGAGAGCGAACGGCTCTGCGCGGAGAAGATCCGCCGCCTCATGTCCGTGAAGGGCCGCCGTACGGCGGGCGACTTCCACCGCGAGCTGGGCAACCTCCTCTGGGAACACGTCGGCATGGCCCGCAACAAGGCCGGACTCGAAAAGGCGCTCGCGAAGATCCCCGAGATCCGCGAGGCGTTCTGGCGCGACGTGACCGTGGCGGGCGCGGCGGGCGACTTCAACCAGTGCCTCGAACAGGCGGGGCGCGTCGCCGACTACCTGGAGTTCGCGGAGCTGCTCGCGCGCGACGCGCTCCACCGCGCGGAGTCCTGCGGCGGGCACTTCCGCGAGGAGAGCCAGACGGCCGAGGGGGAGGCGCAGCGCGACGACGCGCATTTCTGCTACGTTGGCGCGTGGGAATACCGGGGCGACGGCGCGGCGCCGGAACTCTCGAAGGAACCGCTCTCGTTCGAGAACATCGCGCTCGCAACGCGCAGCTACAAGTGAGGAACGCCATGAAGTTCACCGTGAAGATGTGGCGTCAGAAGGACGCGCAGTCCAAGGGACATTTCGAGAGCGTGGACGTGGAGGGCATCTCGCCCGACATGTCCTTCCTCGACCTGCTCGACGTCGTCAACGAGCGGCGCGTCCTGCGGGGCGAGGAGCCGTTCGCGTTCGACAACGACTGCCGCGAGGGCATCTGCGGCACCTGCTCGCTCGTCGTGAACGGGCAGCCCCACGGCGCCGACTACGGCTGCACGACGTGCCAGCTGCACATGCGGATGTTCACCGATGGCGAGACGATCACCGTGGAGCCGTTCCGCTCGGCGGCGTTTCCGATCGTGAAGGACTGCGTGATCGACCGCTCCGCCCTCGACCGCATCATCCAGGCGGGCGGCTACGTGAGCGTCAACACGGGATCCGCCCCCGAGGCGGCGTCCGTACCCGTCGCGAAGGAGGATGCGGACCGTGCGTTCGCGGCGGCCGCGTGCATCGGCTGCGGCGCGTGCGTGGCGGCGTGCCCGAACGCCTCGGCGATGCTCTTCACCTCCGCGAAGATCGCGCACCTCGGTTCCCTCCCGCAGGGGAAGGTGGAGGCGTCCCGCCGTGTCCGCGCGCTCGTGGCGCAGATGGACAAGGAGGGCTTCGGCGCCTGCACGAACGTCGGCGAATGCGCCGCCGTCTGCCCCAAGAACGTCGGCCTCGACAACATCGCGCGCCTGAACCGCGCCTATCTCAAGGCGACCATCCTTTCCGAAACCCCCTAACTCCCCCTCCCCCTCTCCCCTAAAACCTAAAACCTGAAACCTAAAACCTTCTTCGACATGGACATCTCCCAATTCTGCGAATTCTTCATGCTCTTCGCCTTCGGCTTCTCGTGGCCGTTCGCGATTGCGCGCACCTACAAGTCCGGCCACAGCGGGAAGGGCGTGGCGGGCAAGAGCCCGATGTTCATGACCATCGTCCTTCTCGGCTACGTGGGGGGCATCCTCGCGCGGCTGCTCGACGCAAATCCCGGCAACGACTGGCTTTGCTTCGTCTACCTCGTCGACATGTCGCTCGTCTCGACCGACCTTGCGCTCTACCTCCACTACGCGGCGAAGGGACGCTGCGAGGCGACGGGGACGAAGTGAAGATCCTCTTCGTCTGCCACGGGAACATCTGCCGGAGTCCGATGGCGGAGTTCGTGATGAAGGGCCTCCTCCGCCAGGCGGGGCTAGAGGGGGTGGAGGTGGCGTCCGCCGCGCTGCATACGGACGAGATCGGAAGCGATGTCCATTCCGGGACGCGCCGCGTGCTCACGCGCCACGGTGTGCCGTTCACGCGGCGGCGGGCCTGGTTGCTGACGGCGGAGACGGCCCATGCCTACGACCTGCTGATCGGCATGGATGCGGCGAACGTCGCCGACCTGCGCCGCGTCGTGCGCCCCGAGGACCGCACCCGCATCCACAAGCTTCTGGCATTTGCGGGTTCGCCGCGCGACATCGCGGACCCGTGGTACACGGGCGACTTCGACGCGACGTATGACGACGTGCGAACCGGCTGCACGGCGCTGGTGGAATCCCTGCGGGAGGCACGCGGCGCATGACGTTCGCCTGCCGCCGGTGCGGGGCCTGCTGCCGCATCCCGAACGGGATTGTGCGCGTCTCCGATGCGGAGATCGCGCGGATCGCCGCGTTTCTTGGGATGGATGAGGCGGCGTTCATCGCGCACGAGTGCGAGGTGTCGCCCGACCGGCGCGGACTCGTCCTGCGCAGTCGTCCCGACGGCGCGTGCGTGTGGCTGACGGACGACAACCGCTGCCGCCTCCATGCGGTCAAGCCCGACAAGTGCCGCACGTTCCCCCACGCCTGGACGAACCCCGATTCGCATGCGGTCTGTCCCGAACTCGGCGCCTCCAACTCCATGCCGCAGGGGGGACGGACATGACGGCCCGGGACATTCCGGCGGTTGACCGCCTTCTGAAGCGGGCGTTCCAGGCCCACCGCTCGCCCATCATCGAACTCGTCGAGGCGCAGGCGCACGACCCGTTCTGCGTCCTCGTGGGGACGATCCTCTCGGCGCGCACGAAGGACCAATGCACGGCGGGGGCCGTGCGGCGGCTCTTCGCGGCGGGTGCGGGGAACGTGTTCACCCCGGCGGACCTCGACCGCCTCACGCAGGCGGAGATCGAGAAACTCATCTTCCCCGTCGGCTTCTTCCGCGACAAGGCCCGCCATCTCAAGGCGCTTCCGGGCGTGCTGCGGGAGAAGTTCGGCGGCGTGCTGCCGCAGACGGTCGAGGAGCTGTGCGAGCTGCCGGGCGTGGGGCGCAAGACCGCGAACCTCACGGTGGCGGTGGGCTTCGACCTGCCCGCGATCTGCGTCGACGTCCACGTCCACCGCATCTCGAACCGCCTCGGGCTCGTCCGGACGAAGACGCCGTTCGAGACGGAGATGGCCCTGCGGCGGATCCTGCCGGTGAAGTATTGGAAGACGTGGAACTCGCACCTCGTCTCGTTCGGCCAGACCCGCTGCGCGCCGCGTGGTCCGCGCTGTGCGGACTGTCCCCTCGCACGTTACTGCCCCGCCAGGCATGTCGATTAGGTCGGTCTTGTTGCCCCGGTCATTCATGAAGACGTCCAAACGGATTTTCCTTTCGCCCCCCTGGGTTGGAACACGCGAACGCACGGCCCTCGCCGCGGCGTTTGCATCCGGGTATGTCGCGCCCTGCGGCCCCCAGGTCGATGCGTTTGAACGGCGGCTCGGGCGGCTCGCCGGGCAGCAGGCCGCCGCCGTTTCATCCGGGACCGCCGCCCTTGACCTGCTGATGGCCGAGTTCGGCGTGGGGCCCGGCACCACGGTCATCGCCTCCACGCTCACCTTCATCGCCACGGTGGGGCCGGCCGTCCATCGCGGCGCCACGCCCGTCTTCATCGACTCCGATCCCGCCACCGGAACGATTTCAATCCCTCTGCTGGACCAGGCCCTCCGCGATCTCTCCCGGAGGCCGGCTCTCGTCATCGCCGCCGACATCTACGGGCAGTGCTGCGACTACGAGGCGCTTGAACGTGTCTGCGCGGATCACGGCGTGCCGCTTGTCGTCGATGCGTCGGAGTCCGTCGGCGCCACCTGCCGGGGGCGTCCCGCTGGGTGCGCCGGCAGGGGCGCCGTCTATTCCTTCAACGGCAACAAGCTCATCACCACCTCGGGCGGGGGGGCGGTACTCTCGCGCGATCCTGACCTTGTGGCCCGCGCCCGCTGGCGTGCCCAGCAGGCCCGCGAGAACGCCCTCTGGTACGAACACCGCGAGGTCGGCTACAACTACCGCCTGAGCAATCTGCTCGCCGCCGTCGGCTGTGCCCAGCTCGACCGCCTCCCCGAGATTGTCCGCCGCAAGCGGCGCATTTTCGATTTCTACCGCGCCCTCTTTTCCCGGATGCCCAACCCTCCGGTGCCGTTCCCCTGCGGGGCCTTCACCTCGTCCACACGCTGGCTGAGCGTTTTCCTCTTCCCGACGGAGGAGGAGCGGGATGCCCTTGCGGCGCGTCTGGCGGAGGCGGACATCGAGACGCGTCCTGTCTGGAAGCCGATGCACCTCCAGCCGGTCTTCCAGGGGTGCCGTGTCTATGGCGGCGCCGTTGCCGAGGATTTCTTCCGGCGCGGGCTCTGCCTCCCCTCCGGCGCCGGCCTCACGAAGCGGCTGCTCGGCTTCGTCGAGGAGATGATCGTCGGGGGGCGCCGTTCGCGCGCCGCCGCCCCGGCTCGCGCTTGAGGCGTCGCCGACGGGTCTGGAATGTGCGTTTCATGGCAACGCAAAGGTCGCAAAGGATTCTGATGAAAGGCCGAAGGCCGGCTCCGACTTAATCCGCCATCTCGACCGTCACGCGCGAGACGGCCGGGCGCACGGCGGCCATCCGTTCGTAGAGGTCTTCCACCTGCGCCTCCAGCGCCGCCTGGACGGGCGCCACCTCGCGGTAGGTCTTCGCCCAGTTCTGGAACGCGCCGAGGTAGCGGCTCTCCGCATGCCGCGCCAGCCAGTCCGCGAGCCACGCCTCCGCCGCAGCCGGGTCCGACTGGTCGACCTTGTTCCGGCGCAGCATGCCGCACACGAGCGCGAAGGTGCGCAGGCGCGCGTTCACGCGCTGGAGCTCGGCCATCGGTCGGGCGGCCTCGCGGGCGCGCCGCTGGTTGGGCGTGTCGAGGAGCGCCACGTTGACGCCCTGCGCGAGGGCGGCCGCCGTGAAGACGCCGACCGGCCGGCCGTCGAAGGCGAGCGTGTAGCGTCCGTCGGCCAGGCCCGTCACGACGAACGGCTCCTGGTTGAGGCGCGCGGTGAGCGGGTAGAACGCGCCGTCCACCCGCTCGTACTCGGGCAGCTTCGGGAACGGCAGCGCCTTGGGGGCGTAGGTGAACGCGACGCGGCGCGGCGAAGCCTGGACGCGCGTGAGCGTGCAGTTGCGCGAGCCGTCCCGCGCGCCGAGCGGCCGCGCGCGCCCCGTCTCCGCGTCGATGGCGGCGCGCGCCACGACCGGCGAGTAGCGCATCGCCTCGGCCAGCAGTGCCGCCATCACGAGATGCCCCTCCGCGCCGGGGTGGACGCGGTCGCGGCAGAACGCGAACGCGGGATGGGCCTTGAACATCGCCGTCATCGGCGCGTGGAGGTCGACGACGCCGAAATGGCGCTCCGCCGCGAGTGCCCGCACGCGGTCCGCACAGGCCGCAAGCCCCGGCTCGTTGCACTGGGCGAGGTTCTCGCGTTCCGGCTGGCGCGAATACTGGTTGTAGGGGGACGGCGTGACGAAGACGGTCTTCACGCCCGAGGTGGGCATGAGCGCCGCGAGCGCGCGCAGGTTCGCCTCGTAGCGCGCACGCGCGGCGGCGCGGCCCTTCGCCTGGACGTCCGTCGGCGTGGCGGTCGCGTAGAGGTCGCGCCCCACGTCGTTCATGCCGAACATCACGAAGGCGCGGTCCGGGCGCATCGGCAGGATGTCGTCCCGCCACCGCCCGACGCCGCCTGCGGCCGAATCGCCGCTGATGCCGCCGTTGAGGAGGCGCGTGCCGCTGCCGGGGCGCCGCAGGTTCTGGAAGAGCTGCAGGTTGTAGACGTAGCGCCCGTCGTGCGTGATCGAATCGCCGAAGAAGACGACGCGCTCGCCGTCCGCCAGGCGCGCCACGCCGTCCGCCTCGACCGTCTTCATCACGAAGTCGCGCAGATGGTAGGCGCTCTCCAGCACGCCGCCGCCGTGGTCGCCCTCCGTCTCGTGGAACTCCGTGCGCGGATACCCGCAGTCGCGGAGCGCGCGGGCGAGGAGTTCGTTCTCCTCCACGCGCCCCCTCCATTCGAGGTCGCGTCCGCCCGTGCAGAAGCACGCCGGGGGCAGGCCCTTCGCATGGGCGTAGAAGAGCGGGGCCCAGGCGTCGATCTTGGGCTGGAACTGCGGATCGGGGTCCTTGAAGCCGAGCTTGCGGACATTGAAGTGCTTCGTCATCTGTCCCGTGAGTGGCACGATGCCCGCGAGGTCGCCGGGCCTGAACCCATGCGGCGCAAGCCACCGCGCGTCCATCCCCACCATCGCCGTCAGGTAGCCGCCCGCCGAGATGCCTGTCAGGAACACCTTTTTCGGGTCGCCGCCGTAGCGCGCGATGTTCGCGAAGGTCCAGGCGACGGCCGCCGCCGCGTCGGCCAGGCAGTCCGCCGGCTTCACCGCGTCGTTGTCCGGCCGCAGCAGACGGTACCCCGCGCCCACGAACACGATGGCGTCATGTCCCTGCGCCTCCTCGGGCCACGGCGCAAACTGTTTCGCGCCGCCCGTCAGGCCGCCCCCGTGCAGGTTGACGACGACGGCGCAGTTCGATGCGCCCGCCGGCCATTTGACATCCAGGACGCAGTTCGTGGACGCCCCCGAATAGCGGATGTTCCGCTCGACTCTGAATGTGCGCCCTCCAGAGGGCGTCCCTTCAACCAAGCCGACCTCCTTCACGGCCTTCATCGCACAGGCGCGGATGAAGGGCGCGCGGCGGGCGAAGTCGGCGCCGAGGTCGGGCGCGTAGCCGAGGTTGGCGAGATCGACCCCGAACAGCGCGGCCGTCCAGACGCACGCCTGCAGGTAGCGGCCTTCCGGGTTGAGGTGGTGGAAATCCTGGCGCAGGCGGTAGACGCCGTAGTCCTTCTCGTACGGCCGCCCCCGGCTCCACTCCCACCACCCCGAAAGCTCGCCCTTCATGTCCGGCACCTCGCCCTCCTTCAGCGCAGCAAGTTCCGCCGCCGTCGGCTTCGTGAACCGAACCGGAAGGCCCCGCCGGTAGATCTGCAGGGCCTTGCCGACCGGGATGAGCCGCGCGCCGAGGCGCGCCGCCTGGAAGGCGTAGTTCTTCTCCAGCGCGGCGAACATCCCGTCCTGCGTCAGGCCGAGCGCCCCCTTCACGCCGTTGTCGGTGATGCGCCACGACGCCACCGTGTCGCTCCAGGTCTGCTGAAAGAAGATCCTCGCCTGCGGCTGGCGGCTGCGGACGAACGCAATGAGCCGGTCGGCCCAGGGGTCGAACTTCTCCGGGTCCATGCCGTCTGCGCTCTGTTCCTGGAGCGTCACGACATCCCAGGTCTTCGCGGCGAGCATTTCCGGCAGATTCGTCTTTCGGCCATCAGCGAAGTAGGGGCGCCGTGCGGGATCGGCAAGCGCCGCCGCACAGTGCATCCAGTGGTTGCTGAGCGAGTTGCCGCCGATCGCGAGAATCGCCAGGTCGAGCGAACATCCCGCCGCCCGGGCGACCTGCGGGAACTCCGGCACCAGCGACTGCGTGTAGCTGTTGCCGATCGCCAGGACCCGGAGAGGGCGCTGCCCCGTCCCGCGCGCCTCCGGCTCGCCGCCGTGTACACACGTGCAGACCGAACAGACAACCAAGAAGCGGAAAACGAAAAGAACCCCTCGCCTCCCCATGCCGGGATGCGCGTTCATTGCATGCTGTGTCTTCATGCCGCCATTATAGCAAGAGACCGGGAGAACGGGCAAGACCCCGCCGAAATGAAGGTAAAACGAAACTTCCATCGTGTGGGAGTTCAGATTCATCCGCTGAGCGGATGGTGGGCGCCACTGGACTCGGACCAGTGACCCCTACCGTGTGAAGGTAGTGCTCTAACCAACTGAGCTAGGCGCCCGACGCTTTCCTGTGTGGAAAACGGAGAGTAGTTTACCAAAAGACGACGGTGTGAACAAGGGGGAATTTCGTCTCTTTTTTGCTATACTATCCCGCATGGCAAGAAAGGTCGTCATAGGGGTCACCGGGTCGATTGCCGCCTATAAGGCGTGCGAGCTGGTGCGGTTGCTGGTGAAACACGGTGACGATGTCCACGTCGTCATGACGGATCACGCGAAGGAGTTCGTGACGCCGCTCACGTTCCGCACGTTGAGCCGCAATCCCGTGCAGAACCAGATGTTCACGGAACCGCTGGACTGGAAGCCGGAGCACATTGGACTTGCGGAGAGTGCGGACCTTGTGGTGATCGCCCCCGCGACGGCGAATATCCTTGCGAAGATGGCGCATGGGCTTGCGGACGACCTCCTGAGCTCGGTCGCGCTTGCGACGCGCGCGCCGATCCTCGTCGCGCCTGCGATGAACACGGGGATGTGGCTGAATCCCGCGACCCAGGCGAACCTCATGGTGCTGCGGGAACGGGGCGTGCGCATTGTCCAGCCGGGTGATGGTGACCTCGCCTGTGGCACCGGGGGCGTGGGCCGCATGGCGGAACCGCACGAAATCTTCGCGGCCGCCTGCGCGTGACAACATGGACATTGCCCGTTCCGGTGGACGTACCGGGGGATGTGGCATACTGGGGCACATGGGAGGAGAGACGATGCGAATCTACGTGGACGTGGACGACGTGCTGTGCGAAACGGCCGCCCACCTGTGCAAGCTGGCGGCATGCGAATTCGGGCGGCATGTCGCCTATGCGGACGTGTTCCAGTTCGACCTGCAGAAGGTGTTCGGCTTTTCCGACGCCGACATGCGGCGCTTCATGCTGCGCGCGCACGAACCGGACTCGATCCGGTCCCATGCGGTCACGCCGGGTGCGCCGGAGGGCGTGCGGGCGTTGCGGGCGGCGGGGCACGTGGTGGAGATCGTGACGGGGCGCCCCGCCGCGGCGCACGGCGCGACGGAGGCATGGCTCGCGGCGACGGGCCTCGCGGGCATCCCCGTCAGTTACGTGGACAAGTACGGGCGCGCCGCCCGCTACGCCCGCCATCCGGACGATCCGCCCACCGTTCCGCTCGCCGAGCTTCTGGCGCGCCGGTACGATGCCGTCATCGACGACTCGCCCGCCGTGCTGCGGCACCTCGCGACGGCCTGGCCCGCGACGCGCATCTTCGTCTACGACCGCCCCTGGAACCGCGCCTATCCCCTCGCCCCCAACATGACGCGCGTCGCGGGATGGGCCGAGATCGTCGCCGCCGTCGTGTGACCCCTTTATGCCAAACGAATGCAGAAACTGGAGATGACCATGAAACGGATGCAGCTCCCCCCTCATGATGCTGTGCGCCGGAACGGTTCCGGCGATGGACTTCATCCATCTGACGGCGCCCGACGCCGTGCAGGTCGACGGACAGCGGTGATGTGCTATACTAGCGGCATGAAAACGTTGAATCGGTCGGTCAGCCGCCGCGCGTTCGTGACGGGCGGCCTCTTCGCCGCCGCCGCGTTCCCGTTCATCGGGCACGGACGGAACGCCGTCGGCAAGGCGACGCTCGCGCTCATCGGCGCGGGCAAGCAGGGGCGCAACCTCCTGCATGCGTTTCTGGGGCAGCCGAACCTCGTCGTGACGGCGGTGTGCGACTGCGACCGCGTGCGCCGCGAGGACCGTGCGCGCGTGGTGAACGACTACTACGCGGCCAACCCGCAGCTCGGCGTGCCGGGGACGGCGTGCCGCGCGGTGGCCGACTTCCGCGCCGTCCTCGCCGACCCCTCCATCGACATGGTGTGCATCGCGACGCCGGACCACTGGCACGCCTACATGGCCGTGGAGGCGATGAAGGCCGGGAAGGACGTCTACTGCGAGAAGCCGCTCACCCACACCGTGGAGGAGGCGAAGGCCGTGATGGCGGCGGCCGCGAAGTACGGGCGCATCCTCCAGACGGGCGCGATGCAGCGCTCGGGGATCGAGTTCCGCACGGCGTGCATGGTCGTGCGCAACGGCGGCATCGGGCGCGTCTCGCTCGTGGACGTGAACTACGGCGGGCCGTCCCGCCCCCACCGCGACTTCGAGAACCCCGCGAACGCGGCGGCGGAGGGGGCGCCGAACCCGGACGTCGACTTCGACATGTGGTGCGGCGGCGCGCCGCGCGTCAAATATTCGGACCGCTTGGCGCCGCGCGGCGTCCACGACTTCTTCCCGATGTTCTGGCGCTTCGACGACTACTTCGGCCTCGGCATGTGCGGGGACTGGGGGGCGCACCACCTCGACATCGCCCAGTGGGGCCTGGGGCTCGACGGGAGCGGCCCCGTCAAGGTCGTCAAGTCGGCGCTCGCGCCCTCGCGCAACCCCTTCGACGGCGGACGCCGCCAGCGCGGCATGTCGTTCGTCTGCGCAGACGGCTGCGTCATCCGCCACAATCCCTACGGCGGCTCCGTCTGGGGGGTGGTCTTCTACGGCACGGAGGGCGTCGTGGCGGTGAACCGCGGGCGGCTCGCCGTGTGGCGCGGCGCGGGCGTCGCGCCCGACGCGGCCCTGCAGGCGCGGCTCAACGAGGGGACCTTCGACGCGATGCCGCGCGTCGCCTTCTGGCATGCCCCGCGCGCGGGCGAACCGCCGCGCCCGGCGAACGATCGCAGTCTCCTCGACGCGGTGAACAAGGCGACGAAGGCGTTCGGGCTCAAGAAGGCGAAGGTGCAGCTCTACAAGGCGAACGGGCATCCGTCGGACTTCGTGTCCTGCGTCCAGACGCGCCGGCAGCCCTGCTCGCCGGCGGAGGTCGGCGCGCGCGCGTCGATCCTCTGCAACCTCTGCAACCTGAGCTACGTCCACGACGCGGGCTTCGACTGGGATCCCGCGCGGAACGTCTTCGCGAACGGCACGGGCGCCGCCGCCTGGCTCACAAAGGCCTACCGGGTGCCGTGGAAGTTAAGTAGTTAAGTGGTTAAGTAGTTAAGTAGTTAAGTGGTTAAGTAGTTAAGTGGTTAAGTTCCGGGAGGGGCGCGCTCCTGCGCGACCGGGATGTGCTATAATTGCTCTCATGTTGAAAGTAACGATGGACTACCGGGTGCCGTATGCGGACACCGACCAGATGGGCGTGGTGTACTACGGCAACTATCTGACGATCTTCGAGCGCGCGCGCAGCGAGCTGATGCGCGCGTGCGGCTACACCTACCGGCAGTGCGAGGCCGAGGGGTGGATGCTGCCCGTCGTGCATGCGGAGGTGGACTATCACCGTCCCGCCCGCTACGACGACCTGCTGGAGGTGACGGCCTGGTGTCGTGCGCACCGGGGCGTACGCATCGAAATCGCGTGCGAGGTGCGGGTGAAGGGCTCGCCCGAAGTGCTGGTGGAGGGCTTCACGCGCCACTGCTTCGTCTCCACCGAGACGTTCCACCCGATGCCGCCGCCCGAGAAGTTCATCGCCATCCTGGACGCTGCCGAATGATCATCCGCGTCAAGGATCCCTGCCGGCCGCTCGCGTGCCCGGCGATCTACGACCTCTCGCGTCCGCTGGAGGTCGAGGTGGGCTGCGGGCGTGGGCGCTTCCTCACGGGACGCGCCGCGCGGCACCCCGACTGCACGTTCCTCGGCGTGGAGCGGATGCTGGAGCGCGTCCACGTCTTCGACGGGAAGACGCGCCGCCTCGGGCTCGCGAACGCCCATGTGCTGCGTCTCGAGGCGCTCTACACCTTCCACTACCTGCTGCCGGAGCACCATGCGCGCGTCGTCTACGTGTTCTTTCCGGACCCGTGGCCGAAGAAGAAGCACCATTCCCACCGCCTGTTCGGTCCGCTCTTCCTGAACGCGCTCTGGAAGCGCCTGGAGATCGGGGGAAGGCTGGAGTTCGCGACGGACCACGCGGAATACTTCCAGGCGGTGGAGGCGTGCTTCGCCGGAGACGCGCGTTTCGAGCGCGTCGCGCCGTTGGAGCGGGGCCCCGACGAGTGGACCGAGTTCGAGACGCTGTTCCGGGGGCAGGGACTGCCCATCCACGCAGCCGCCTGGCGGTCGCGTCCGGTGGCGGACGAACGTCCGCTCGCGCCGCTCGCGATCGCGCCGGAGGACGAGCCGCGCGAGGGGATCGTACGCCGCGTTTCGCGCGGCAAGGAATGGAGAGAGGAGCAGAAGCATGCTGACCGTGACGAAGAGCGTCAAGTTTGACGCGGCGCACGTGTTGACGAACCACCAGGGACTCTGCAAGAACCTGCACGGGCACACGTACCGCGTGGAGGCGAGCGTCTCGCAGGCGCCGGAGGACACGGCGGACATGGTGATCGACTTCAAGGACCTGAAGCGCGTGTGCGAGGAGGTGATCCTTGCGCGCTTCGACCACGCCTTCATCTACGACAGTTCGTCCGCCGGCGAGAGCGAAATCGCCGCCGTCGTCGCGAAGAACGGCATGCGCGCCGTCGCGATTCCGTTCCGCTCCACGGCGGAAAACCTCGCGCGCCACTTCTACGGCGAGCTGAAGGCCCGGATTCCGGGCCTGTGCCGCGTGAAGGTGTGGGAGACGCCGGATTCCTGCGCGGAGTACAGCGCATGAGCGGGCGCTACCGGCTGCACGCGATCTTCTCCTCGCTGCAGGGGGAGGGCCGCAACGTGGGGCGTCCCGCGACATTCGTCCGTTTCTCGTCCTGCAACCTCGCGTGCAGCTGGTGCGACACGCACAAGGACGAGAAGATGCAACTCACCGCGTCCGAGATCCTGCGCGAGCTCGGGAAGCTGGGGAACCGGAGCGTGATCGTGACGGGCGGGGAGCCGACGATCCAGCCGGGGCTCGACGACCTGCTCCTCGAACTGCGGGGGGCGGGCTACTGGCTCGCGCTGGAGACGAACGGCGTCGTGGCGCCACCGCGCCCGGACCTCTTCGACTATATCGCCGTCTCCCCGAAGCCGCAGTACCTTTCGCGCTATCTCGACGAAACGATGCTCCACCGGGCGGACGAGGTGCGCATCGTCGCGACGACGGAGGAGATCGCCGCGTTCTGCCGCACGATGCGCGCGCGCATCCAGGCCGACGCCTACTACATCTCGCCGCTGGAGTCGGAGGGGCGCATCCACTACCGGCGGGCCCTCACGCTGCTCAGGAAGGTGAACCGGCTCGATCCGCACCTGCTGCCGCCCTGGTCCCTTTCCATCCAGATGCACAAGGTGATCGGCATCCGATGAAGAAGCGCGCCGTCCTCGCCGCCGCCGGGCGAATTCCCTAAAATGTCCCCTTTACCTGCCCTGCAGGTTGTGGTATACTACTCGCCAATCAGCGGACCGTAGCGCAGCCTGGTAGCGCGTTTGCTTGGGGTGCAAAAGGTCACGAGTTCAAATCTCGTCGGTCCGACCATTCGCGATGACAAGAAGCCGCACGGAGGTGCGGCTTTTCTGTTTGTCGTAACGGTGCGGGTTCGTGTTGTGTAGGGGGGGGGGCGCGACGCGGCTTCCCGTCCCTGATGTACCTTCGGGCGCGGAAGCGCGGGGCGTGTGGAAGGGCGGGTGGCGGTAAATGTGGTATACTGTTGGGGTCACGTGAAGATTGGAGTTTGAGATGAAGAAAATGCTGATGGTGGTCCTGGCCGTGGCGGCCGGAATGGCGGGGGCGAACGACTTCCAGGCGAACCCGGTGCCGGCGCTGGGACAGAACGCGCGGAACCAGACGGCGTTCGACGCGGCGAAGAAGGGGCCGCGCGTCCTGTTCGTGGGCAATTCGATCACCCTGCACGGGCCGCGTCCGCAGATCGGCTGGACGAACAACTGGGGCATGGCGGCGAGCGCGCGCGACAAGGACTACGTGCATCTCCTCCAGAAGAGGATCGCCGCCGCGCAGCCCGAGGCGCAGTGCTGCCTCCTCCAGGTGGCGGGCTCGTTCGAGCGGTCGTTCTTCAAGCCGGACTGGAGCTGCGAGAAGAACTTCGCCTGGGCGCGCGCGTTCAGGCCGGACGTGATCGTCCTCTTCTTCGGCGCGAACGTGCCGAAGGACTACGATGCGGGGAAGATGGACCCGTCCCGCACCTTCGGCGCGGCGCTGGAAGCCTTCCTCGACGACCTCGACCCCGACCGGCGCGCGCTCGTCCTGATGTCCCAGGGCTTCTACGTGCGGCCGAAGCTCGACGGCGAGAAGGAGGCCGTCGCGCGGAAGCGGGGTTGCACGTTCGTGAACCTGGAGGACATCCGCTCCCGCGCGGACGCGCATGGTCGCTACAACCATCCGGGCGACCTCGGCATGCAGCTGATCGCGGACCGCTTCTGGGAGAAGATGGCGGACCGTGTGCGGGCGTTCGGGCGCTAGAGCGGCACCATGCACGACTTCGTCCACCTCCACGTCCACACCACGTATTCGCTTCTCGACGGCCAGTGCGCCATCAAGCCGCTCGTGAAGCGCGCCCGCACGCTGGGCATGAAGGCGCTCGCCGTGACCGACCACGGCAACCTCTTCGCCCTCAAGGCGTTCTACGACGAGTGCCGCTCGAAGAAGGGCTACGACGACCTGCCGCCGATCAAGCCGATCCTCGGCTGCGAAGCCTACGTGACGACGAGCGGCGACTACCGGAGCCGCAGCAAGGAGGAGAAGCGGCGCCACCTGATCCTGCTCGCGAAGAACCTCACGGGCTACCACAACCTCGTGCGCCTCCTCTCCGAGGCGTGGATCAACGGCTTCTACCACACGGCGCGCATCGACCACACGCTGCTGGAGAAGCACCACGAGGGGCTGATCTGCTCGGCGGCGTGCATCGCGGGCGAGGTGGCGCACGCGATCGACATCGGGCGCCTGGACGAGGCGGAGAGGGTGGCGAAATGGTACAAGGACCTCTTCGGGGACGACTTCTACCTGGAGGCGATGCTCCACAAGTCCGTGAAGACGAACATCCCCGGCGTCGCGATCGACGACCACCGCAAGCTCTACGCCCGCCAGGTGGAGGTGGTGAAGGGGATGGTCGAAATCGGGAAGCGGCTCGACATCCCCGTCATCGCGACGAACGACATCCACTTCCTCGACGCGGCGGACGATCCGTCCCACGACCTCCTCCTCTGCCTCTCCACGCAGAAGAAGATCTCCGACGACTCGCGCATGATCTACACGGGCGAGGAGTGGTTCAAGGACGGCGACGCGATGGCCGCGCTCTTCCCCGAGCATCCCGAATTCCTCGCGAACACCGTCGCGCTCGCCGAGAAGGTGGAGGAGTACAAGCTCGACTCGGACCCCATCATGCCGAAGTTCCCGATCCCGGCTTCGTTCGGCACGGAGGAGGCGTACGCCCGGACGTACGACGAGGCGGCGCTGCGCGAGCAGTTCAACACGGAGGACAAGCCCAACAACTTCGAGCGCCTGGGCGGCTACGATAAGGTGCTGCGCATCAAGTTCGAGGCCGACTACCTCGCCTCGCTCGTGTGGGAGGGCGTAAAGCGGCGCTGGGGGGACCCGATTCCGAAGGAGGTCTCCGAGCGCGTCCAGTTCGAGCTCGACACGGTGCGCACGATGGGCTTCCCCGGCTACTTCCTCATCGTCCACGACTACATCGCCGCCGCCCGCAGCATGGGCGTGTGGGTGGGGCCGGGGCGCGGCTCCGCCGCCGGCTCGGCCCTCGCCTACGCGATCGGCATCACGAACGTCGACCCCATCAAGTACGACCTCCTGTTCGAGCGCTTCCTGAACCCCGACCGCATCTCCATGCCGGATATCGACGTGGACTTCGACGACGCGGGGCGCGGGCGCGTGCTTGAATACGTCACGCAGAAGTACGGACAGGACCACGTGGCGCACATCGTCACGTTCGGTCAGATGGCCGCGAAGAGCGCGATCAAGGACGTGGGGCGCGCGATGGAGTATCCGCTCGCCGACACGAACAAGCTCGCCTCCTACGTGCCCGACACGCCCAAGATCACCTTCAAGGCGGCGATGAGCGCGACGGACAAGCACGGCGAGCCGAACAAGGACTACTCGCCCGACCTCGTGGCGGCCTTCAAGGACGAGACGACGTTCACCGACTCCGCGAACCACGTCCACACGATCAAGGAGCTGATGGACTACGCGGCGCGCCTCGAAGGCTGCATCCGCCAGCCCGGCATCCACGCCTGCGGCATCCTCATCTCGCGCGACCCGCTCATGGACACGCTGCCCGTGATGCCCACACCCGAGGAGTCGCTGCTCTGCACGCAGTACGACGGCCACTTCGTGGAGCCGGTCGGCCTCCTGAAGATGGACTTCCTCGGCCTCAAGACGCTCACGGTCGAGAAGGAGTGCGTGGCGCTCATCAAGAAGTTCCGGGGCGTGGACCTCAACCCCGACGACATCCCCGACGACGACGCGGAGACGTACAAACTCTTCGGGCGCGGCGAGACGACGGGCCTCTTCCAGTTCGAGTCGGACGGGATGAAGAAGTACCTGATGGAGCTCCAGCCCGAGCGCCTGCCCGACCTCGTCGCGATGAACGCCCTCTACCGCCCGGGCCCGCTCGCCTACATCCCCACGTTCATCGCGCGCAAGCAGGGGCGCGAGCCGATCAAGTACGACCATCCGCTGATGGAGAAGTACCTGAAGGACACGTACGGCGTGACGGTCTACCAGGAGCAGGTGATGCTGCTCTCGCGCCTCCTGGGGGGCTTCACGCGCGGCATGTCCGACAAGCTGCGCAAGGCGATGGGCAAGAAGCAGCTCGCCGTGATGGAGGAGCTGAAGGTCAAGTTCGTGGACGGCTGCCTCGCGAACCCGGCGTTCCGCATCGGCGAGTGGAAGGACGAGAAGAAGGCGCGCGCGCTCATCGACAAGATCTGGGACGACTGGAAGGCGTTCGCCTCCTACGCCTTCAACAAGTCGCACGCCGTGTGCTACGCCTGGGTCGCCTACCAGACCGGCTACATGAAGGCCCACTTCCCGGCCGAGTTCATGTGCGCGCAGATCTCCTCCGAAATCGGCAACTTCGACAAGCTGCCCGGCTTCGTGGCGGAGGCGGACGCGATGGGCCTCGAAGTGAAGCCGCCCGACGTCAACAGGGCCTACGCGCGCTTCTCCCCCGTCGAGGGCGAGCATGCGATCGTCTACGGCCTCGCGGGCGTGAAGGGCGTGGGCGAGGCGGCGGCGGAGGCGATCGTCGCCGAGCGCGAGAAGAACGGCCCCTACAAGGGGCTGATGGACTTCTGCACGCGCCTCGCGGGGGCGGCCGTCGTCAACAAGCGCGTCCTCGAAAACCTCATCAGGTGCGGCGCGTTCGACTCGCTCGCCGCCGCACAGCCCGGCTTCCACCGCGCACGCTACTTCAACAACATCGAGTTCGCCCTCAAGCTCGCGTCCGCGCGCGGACGCGAGCGGGCGAGCGGGCAGATGGACATGTTCGGGATGCTCGCGCCGGGCGAGGACGAAAGCGACGCCGAACTCGCGGACTGCCCGCCCTGGCCGCAGGCGCAGGGCTTCAAGGACGAGCGCGACCTCTGCGGCATCTACCTGACGGGACACCCGCTCGGCGCCTACGGGAAGGTGCTCGGGTCGCTCTCGACGTTCTCGCCCGCGTCGCCGCCGGAGATCCCGATGATGCTCGAAGTGAACGCGGAGCGTCCGCTCCGCCAGCCCGTGCGCCTCGCGGGGATGCTCAAGGCCTGCACGGTGCGCATGGGCAAGCCGAAGCCGAAGCGGGAGAAGGGCAAGGACGTGAAGGACGCCTTCGGGAACGTCGTCATGCTGCCGCCGGAGCCGTGGGCGGTTCTCCTCCTCGATGACGGCGGCGACACGGAGATGGAGGCCCTCTGCTTCGCGAAGACGTTCGCGAAGTACAAGGAGTGGCTACCGGGCGAGGTGGACCAGCCGGTGCTCGTCTGCGGCGAGCTTTCGCACCGCACCGACCGCGACACGCACGAGGAGACGCCCGAGATCCAGTTCATCGCGCGCGAGGTCTACCGTCTCTCGGACGGCCTCCGCCGCTTCTCGCAGGCCCTCCACGTCACGATGAACTACGACGACCCCGACCTCCTGAAGAAGGGCGCCGCGCTCAAGGGGCTCGCCGCCACGTGGCCCGGCAAGGTGAAGGTCGTCATCGACCTCGTCTGGGCGAACGGCGCGCGCGCGGAGATCGAGAGCGGCGTGGAGGGCGTGGAACTCACGCCTGAATTCCTGACCGCGCTCAACCGCCTCCAGAAGAACGAACCCTACGCGCTCGCGACGGTGAAGGACATCTTCCTCGAACCGCCCGAGCCGAAGCCCTGGGAGCGCCGCCGGTGAAGGACCATCCCGACACCCCGCGCATCGAGCTGACCGGTTCCGTGCCGAAGGACTTCGGCCTGGCGAAGGCCGAGGTGCGGCGTGCCGCCGTCTTCTTCGCGGCGCGCGCGCGGGCGCGCGTGGGCGGCACGTGGCACGAGGTCGTGGTCCACCTCGTGCGCGATGCGGCCTCGGACGAACTGCACCGCGCGATCATGGGGATCGCAGGCGCGACGGACGTCATCACGCAGGCCTACGACGCCATTCCCCCCGAGCCGCCGGGCCTCTCCGGCGAACTCTTCGTGAACGTGGACCAGGCGCGCCGCGCGGCGCCGAGGCGGCGCGGGTGGAGCGCCGCGAAGGAACTGTTCCTCTACGTCGCGCACGGCATGGACCATCTGTCCGGCGCGGACGACCACGCGCCGTGCGACTACGCCGCGATGCGGCGGCGTGAGCTGGGGTGGCTGCGCGCCCTGGAGCGGGGGGAAGGCCGGTGAACGCCCCGCCGCTGAGGGTCCTCCTGCTCGCGGGCGAGGAGTCGGGCGTGCTGTACGCGGAACGGCTGCGCGACGCGCTCGCCGGGGCGCTTGCGCGGACCGGGCGCGGCGTCACCTTCCGCGGCTACGACACCGAGGGGTTCAGGACGGGCGACCTCGCGGTGATGGGCTTCTGGCCCGTCATCCGCAGGCTCTTCTACTTCCTCGGCGTCGCGCGGACGCTGAAGCGCGTCATCCGCGACTGGTGTCCCGACGTCGTCGTCACGATCGACTATCCGGGCCTCAACCTCAAGCTCGCGGCGTACGCGAAGGCGCGCGGCATCCCCGCCGTCCACATCGTGTGCCCGCAGGTCTGGGCCTGGCACCGCAACCGCATCCCGAAGGTGGCGGCCGCGCTCACGAAGCTCCTCTGCTTCTTCCCGTTCGAACCCGCGCTCTTCGCGGGGACGGGCCTCGATGCGCGCTTCATCGGGCATCCGCTCGTGGACGTGTTCGCGCGGGAGGCGGCGGGGCGCGTCAAGAAGGATGAGAAGGTGCTGGCCCTCCTGCCGGGAAGCCGCATGGGGGAGATCCGGCGGAACCTGCCGCGCCTCGTGCGGGCGCTGGGGCTGTTGGCGGGAGAGGGGCTGAAGGTCGTGGTTCCGGCGGCGAACGGGAAGGCCGAGCAGGAGATCCGGCGCGTCCTCTCCGCATCTTCCGTGTCCGATGCGGGCGTGCGGATTACGATTCAGCGGGGGGGCGCGCGGGCCTTGTTGCGGCGGGCGACGTGTGCGGCGGTGGCGAGCGGCACGGCGACGCTGGAGGCGGCGCTTGCGCGGTGCCCGACGGTGCTCGTCTACGCGGTGTCGCCGCTGCTCGCCTGGTTTGCGCGCCGGGTCATCACGGGCGTCCACTACATCGGCCTTGCGAACGTCATCTGGGAGAAGAGCGGCGGAACGGGGACGCCGCCGATGCCCGAACTCCTGCAGGAGGCGTTCACGCCCGAGGCGGTGGCGGCGCGGCTGGGTCCGCTTCTGGCGGACACGGCGGCGCGCGCGGCGGCCGTCCGGCACCTCGACGTGGCCATGGCGCGCCTCCATTCGGACGGCGATGCGCTCGGTCTCGCCGCGCGCGAAATCCTAAATGTGGTATAATCTCCCGCACATGAAGCCGATCGTCGTCATACCCACCTACAATGAACGGGAGAACGTCGCCGCCATGGCCGCGGCGGTGCTGGAGAACCTGCCCGCCGGGGGGCGGCTTCTCTTCCTCGACGACAACTCGCCGGACGGGACGGGCGCGATCATCGACGGCCTCTGTGCGCGGGACCCCCGCATCGCCGTCCTGCACCGCGTGAAGAAGGAGGGGCTGGGCCGCGCCTACGTGGCGGGGTTCGCGCGGGCCCTCGCGCTGGGCGCCACGCACGTCGTCGAGATGGACTGCGACTTCTCGCACGACCCGAAGGACATCCCCCGCATGCTCGCGGCCGTCGCCGACGCCGACGTCGTCGTCGGTTCGCGCTACGTGAAGGGCGGGCGCTGCGTGGGCTGGCCGTTCCGGCGCTGGTTCGTCTCCTTCTTCGGCGGGCGCTTCATCCGGTTCGTGCTGGGCGTCCCCGTGCAGGATCCGACGGGGGGCTTCAAGTGCTTCACGCGCGCCGCGCTCGAACGGCTCGGCGACTTCTCCGCCATCCGCTCCTTCGGCTACTCCTTCCAGATGGAGATGAACTGGCGCATGGCGCAGATGGGGCTGCGGCTGAAGGAGATCCCCATCACCTTCACCGAACGGCGGGCGGGGACCTCCAAGATCTCGGGTTCCATCGCCGCCGAAACCCTCAAGATGGTGTTCAAGCTGCGGTTTGGAAGGGCCTGACGAGGATGGTTGCCGCCGGGCGCAGGATCCGGCGGCCGTTCCCCTGAACAACATGAACATCTGGATCAGAGCCCTGCGCGTCAACCAGTGGACGAAGAACGCCGTCGTGTTCGCGGCATGGTTCTTCGCGGTGGCGGACGCCTCCCAATCGGCGGTGGCGCGCGGCGTGCGCCCGTTCCTGCTCGTGTGCGCGATGGCGCTCTCCTTCTCGCTCGTGGCGAGCGCGTTCTACCTGCTCAACGACGTGGCGGACTACGAGGCGGACCGTCTGCACCCGGTGAAGCGGCTGCGTCCCGTCGCCGCGGACCTCATCTCAAAGATCGCCGCCGTCCGCACGGCGCTCGCGCTCTTCGCCTTCGGCCTCGCCTTCCCCTGCTACCTTGTCCTGCGCCACCCCGACCGCACCTGGGGCTTTGCCGTGCTGCTCGTCTACACCGTGATGCAGTGCGCGTACTCGGGGTTCCTCAAACGGATGCCCTACGTGGACGTGGCCGTGATCGCGGCGGGCTTTGTGCTGCGCGCCGTGGCGGGCGCGGCGGCGATTTCGGCGCGCATCTCGCCGTGGCTCCTGGGGTGTACGTTCCTCCTCTCCCTCTTCCTCGCGCTCTGCAAGCGGCGGCACGAGAAGGTGCTGGCGGACGCAAGCCGCGCCGCGCTGAAGGGGTACCACCCGGTGGTGCTGGACGCGCTCATCCTCCTCTCCGCCCTCGCGACGGTCGGGGTCTACGTCTGCTACACGCTCGCGTCCGACACGGTGGCGCGCTTCCACACGCGCGGCCTTGCGTGGACGTCGGTGTTCGTGGCGCTGGGCGTCGCGCGGTATCTGGTTTTGGTCTACGGACGGGGCGACGTGGGTCGTCCTGAACGCATCCTGCTCACGGACCGGCTGCTGTGGCTGATCCTGGCGGGATATGGTCTGACGGCGCTCGGCGCCGTGTTGGCGGTGAGAGTATGGCATTAGAAGACAATTCGCGGTTGAGGGGTGTGATGGAACGGCGTCGGTTCGGGATGCGTCCCGGCCTGGACGTGATGCGCGCGGTGCTCGCCGGGCTGGGGAACCCGCAGGATGCGCTGAAGGTCATCCACGTGGCGGGCACGAACGGGAAGGGCGCGGTGTGCGCGATGCTCGACGCAATCCTCCGCGCGGCCGGCTACCGGGTGGCGCGCTACACGTCGCCGCACCTCGTCTCGATCAACGAGCGGTTCTTCCTCGACGGCGCGCCCGCGTCGGACGCGGCGCTGGAGGCGGTGGCGGACCGCGTGCTGGACGTCGTCGAGCGGCTGGAACGGACGCAGGGCTTCGAGGTCACGTTCTTCGAGACGCTCACCGCGATGGCGTTCGTCCTCTTCGCGGAGGCGAAGCCCGACCTCGTGGTGCTCGAAACGGGGCTCGGCGGCCGGCTCGACGCGACGAACGCCGTCGCGGCGCGGAACGTCCTCCTCTCGGTCATCACGCGCATCGGGCTCGACCACTGCGAATGGCTCGGGACGACGCACGCCGCCATCGCCGAGGAGAAGGCCGGCATCGTCAAGCCGGGCCGCCCGGTCGTCTGCGGCGTGATGCCCGAGGCGGCGAAGGAGGCCGTCGAACGCACCGCCTCCCTGAACGGCTGCCTGTTCGTGGCGGCGGACGAGCATGTGACGGCGGACCACCTGGACCCGATGACGCTCACCTCCGCCCTGCGGAACCTGCCGCCGATCACGTGCGGCCTCTACGGCGCCTTCCAGGTCGAGAACGCGATGACGGCGCTCACGGCCATCGACGTGCTGGTGAAGGACTGCGGGCTGGACGTGCCGGACCACGCGATCGTCGCGGGCTTCACGCACGTGGTGTGGCCGGGGCGCTGCCAGCGCCTCGTGCGGGACGGCGTGGCGGTCTACGTGGACGGCGCGCACAACCCGGACGGCGCGTGCGCGCTGCGCGACGCGCTGCGGCTGGAGGTCACGCTCTCGGACGGCTCGAATTGCACTGCCGCCTTTGTCGGCATGGACAGCGACAGCGACCTTGCCGTGCTGAAGGTGGAGGCAGATGACCTGCAGCCCGCGGAGTTTGGCGATTCGGGCAAACTGGCCGTG
>URIT01000004.1 GCA_900547945.1 uncultured bacterium | reverse complement strand
CCGGCGCAAAACCGTCGGCTAGCTATCTCGACAAATCAGGGATTTGGAATCTCTGATCGCGACGGCCGGCGTTCTCGGCCAGTTTCCGGGCTTCGGCCGCCATGTCGGCGCCGCCCTGCGCGATGTTCGTCCGCCAGAGGAGCGTCGTGTCGCCGGACGCCTCGTAGAGCCGTTCGCAGCCCACGCCGCCGTTGAAACAGCAGGAATCGACGAGCAGCCGCCCGCCCCGGTGGACGATGGCCGTCGATTTCCGCAGCCCCATGCGCGGGTTGTTGTAGAACCCGCAGCGCGAGAGGATCGCATTCCCGCCGGCCACGCGGAAGCCGGTCTCCGCCGTGTCCGCATAGCAGCCGTCGAACGTGTGTTCCCAGCCCCGGATGTCGAAGGCGATCGAGCCCGCAAGCATCTCGGGCAGGCCCTTCGCCAGCATTTCGCGCTCCGCCTCCGGCGTCCACGGACGCCTCTTGCTCTCGCCGTAGAGCGTCGACCACTCGCGAACGCCCATACCCTTCGGCGGCACCGTGCCGCCCCAGACATGGCAGCGCGTCAGGCGGTTCGAGCTGCCCCTCACGCGAATGCCGACCGTGTAGTCAATGACGAAGATGTCCGTCAGGTGGCAGTCGGAGACGCCGATGTCGATGCCGACGTTCCCGGCAAGCCCCTTCATGTTGCACTTGGCGTAGACGTTGTTGGCCACGAGTTCGTAGAGATAGCCCTTCTCGCCGCGCGAGACCTCCAGCCCGACGCGGCGTCCGTTGTGGAGCGTGACGTTCGCGAGCGTGAAGTGATGCGCGTTCGAGAGGCGCAGGCAGCTCGCGAGCCCGTTCCCGTCGATGTCCCCGCCCCGGACGAAGAGGCCGAGGTTGTCGTAGATCCGCCCGTCAGGCTCGAAGAGCGTGAGCGAGACGTAGTCGCCGGCCGCCGCCCACGTGAGGAGGAAGTCCATCTCCCGCGTCGCGACAAGATGCGCGGCGGGATGCATCTCAAGCGAGCAGCGGTTCGTGACGACGAGCGGCGAGGCAATTGCGTACTCGCCCCTCGGCACCTCCAGAATGCCGTTCGCGGCCGCGTCGATCGCACGGCGGAAGCGCGGCGCGTCGTCCGTCTCGCCCGCACGGCGAGGGAAGTCCGCCAGGTTCGCGTCCGCCAGCGAAGCCCCCGCCGCGAGCGGCAGGGCAAGCAGCGCCCAGCACAGGCTGCGCATCCGGCGCAGCGTCCGGCATCTTGTCGTCTCGATCGATTCGGTCATGTCGCGTCCCTTTCCTTTTGCCGTCTCGTGTCGGTGAAATCAGTGTCGATCCCGTAGAAGGCGGCCCCCGCCGGGACGCTCGGCCATCGCGCGCGGGAGCGCGCAGGTTAGGTCAAGCTCCCCCAAAGGGGCCTTCACACGGGGCTCTTCACGAGGGAACGCCCTTTTCTCGATATGTGCCATGGGGGCAGCCTTCACACGTTCTCCACTTCCTCTCACTGAACACCGAGGATTATATCACATTTATCGACTTCACCGACTCCCTTGCCATAGGGGCATGGGAACTTCGCGCGCGAAGGCCGCAGACACAGCGAAATCTTCTTCAGATTGGCCGAAGTTCCGCCAATCCGACAAGCCATCCAGTACCTTTCCGGAACGACGATCCCTCCAGGAAAGAGGCGGCAACGCGGCGTTTCACCTACGGATCGTCTCGGTCCCGATCAGGCGGCCTTGCCCGTCGCGATAGGTCGTCCGGCCGTTTCGGTCCGTCGTCGATGTCCGCTGGACGCGCCCGGAGGCATCGCGGTACGTCGTCTTGCCGGAACGATCCGTCGATTGCGTCCCCTGTATCCGCCCGCCCCCGTCGCGAAAGACGATTCGTCCGTCCGGGTACCGCTGCGCAGACCCCTGAAGACGTCCGAGCGAATCGCGGTACGTCGTCCGTCCGTGGGCATCCGTCTGCCCCGTTCCCGTCAGGCGTCCCGAACCGTCCCGGTACGAGACCTTGCCGGAGCGGTCAACGGTCACGCTGCCCTGCAGTCCTCCAGTGGCGTCGCGATAGACGGTGCGGCCGCCCGGCTCGACCTGAACGGTTCCCTGGGTTCGTCCCAAACCGTCGCGGTACGTCGTCTTGCCCTTCCCGTCGTACACGACCGTGCCCTGCAACCGCCCCTGCCCGTCGCGAAACGAGGTCCGTCCGTCCCGGTCCGTCGTCACCGTGCGGACAATGCGCCCCTGCGCATCTCGGTACGTGACGACCTCCGCCGCGCACATCCCCGCGCAGAGGCCAATCACGGCGAACAGTGCCAATCTCTTTTTCATGTACATGCCAAATCTCTTTGTTTAACTTAAGTCAGACTCCATAAGATTCTCTACCAGGCGAAACCAACCGTCTCCCATTGTCTTGAAGCCCTCATCGCAGCACCTTTCCCATCAGCGCCAAGGGTCACGGCTTTCCGATTGGCATCAGAAGGATCCTTGCTCGACACGCGTGCCCGTCATCATACAGCGCACCGACCGAAATCTCCTGAAAGCACGAGTCACGACACCGCCAACTTTCCAATTTCAAGAATAAGGTTCTTTATCTTTTCAAGATCAACATTCGCGGATCCAGCGACAAAACTGCTCCCCTGCGAAAAGACAAGCCGCCCACGTTCTGGGATACAGATCATGTCTTTGAGGGAATCAATCTTGCCCCAAGGGATATGACACTTACCAATACTATCCTTATTATGCCAGTAGACCCCCTTTTCGCAAAGAAGTAACGCAGTTGCTGCACTCCCGAAGAGCGTGGAATCGATAAGCGCAAGAACGGTATCGTCCGCATCGACCTGACAGGTTCCCCGCGCCTTGTTCAACTTCTTCTCCGGAATCCGCCCGCCAAACAGGAAATCCCTGTCGGTGATTGGTTGCATCAAACGTTCCATCTTCTGGCGGAACGACATGCCAGCCTCTTCTGAGGCAAGTTCCTCTACCGTTTTCTTCACGAAGAATGTAGCGGCCCGGCAATACCCATGAATCGTTACAATGACGCTGAGCATCTTTTCATCATCGACGTTCGAACCACCATTGGCATACCGCATCCCGCCCGAGAAGGTGATCACGCCCTTCACAACCGTTGGAGCCACTGGCATGTTGGCAAAATCCCCCCATGCTAGAGACGATACATTAGTCGGCGTCGATCCGTCGTTCTTCCAACGAAATCCCCACTTCGTAATTGCAAGTCCCGTCTTGCCTGAACCGAACAATGTCGTATCTGTAAGACCAAGAACATACTCGTCAACGGGAATCGGGAATGCCGCACGCGCATTTCCGAGTTTCTTGTCCGGAATCGCCATCCCCGTATAGAAAGACGACTGCCGCACATCTGCAATCGCCTTTTCGACGCCTTTGTAAAACAGTTCGCGCTCCCCAAGTGCCGACTTCGCCTCTTCCCGCGTATCGAACATAATGCCGAATGTCGTACGGGCGATTTTGTCAAACCGTTTCAGTGCCGCATTGACGCGTTTCAGTTTCCAATCTCCGTCGCCAATCCCGAGCCTGGCAATCTTATCCTCGATAGCCTTCTTCGAGGCAATGGCATTTTCTTCCGTATCCAGATTGACCCTCTTTTCGAACTCGGACAGTTCACGCTGTTTGGCCGCTTCCTCACGTGTGTCGAAAAGCCTGTCGTCAACAGTGCGGGCAATCTCGTCGAACTTTTTAAGCGCGGCATCGACACGCTCCAGCTTCCACGCTCCGTCAATACCGAGTTCTAGAATGAACCGCTGCAGATCCTTCTTGGAGGCGATCGCCGCTTCCTCAGTGTCAAGATTGATCTTTGATTCGAACTCCGACAATTCACGCTGCTTGGCCGCCTCCTCACGTGTATCAAACATACGGTCGTCGACTGTCCTGGCCTTCTCATCAAAGGCACGCAGCTTTCCGTCAATTTCGTCCAGCTTAGCCTTAGGGTCAAAATGAAGTTCTTCACCCAACGCCACGGCTTTGTTCCGGAACTCAATGGTTTCTTCCTCCGTCTCGTAGGGACAGTCGCCCAACCGTTTCTTGAACGCTTTTTTCTTGAGGTCGTCAAGGGAAATCCCAAAGAATTCCGCCGTCGCGCACAATTCGCCCGACGGGTCGCCTTCATTCACGTAAATATGTTCATAGAAATCACGGCGGTATGGATCAAGGGAAAGAATCTCCATACGGGCTGTATGATCCGCATCTCCCGGCAGTTTACCCGTCTTCAGATTATTGAACAGGCGTTCTGCCTTTTCGCCGGAAGCCCTATCAACCTTTGCGCCAGGTAACACATGACCATTGTCCGCAAGACAATCCACCAATTCATCAACCGCCGTCTTGATTGTGAAATGGATGCCATGCAACATCGCTTTTCTATTCTTTTTGTAGAGATCGGTTTTCGCACTTGAGTTAACGGCGGCATAGAACAAGCGGCCTACAACGTTCTTAGCCCCCTGGGCAATCTGCTCATCGTCATAGTAGGCATATTCCGAACGCTCCCGCCGACCCTGTTCTCGTTCCTCTTCTTCGGCGTCAATCTGGGCAACACCGTCGCGCAGAACTTCAAACGCATGTTCCCATGGTGACGCATCTAGGTACTTCTCGGCATACGTGTCATGATCAATGTCAACACACCGATTTTCCATCAAGATCTCAACCGCAAGGTCAACCGCCTTGCCAATGTAACGATGAGCCCATGAGTTGCCTTTGGAACAAAATACATCCACATCCTCGGCGGCCTTATCGATACTCGACGAGGCCTTCCCGACTTCAACATCGGCAAGTTCCTCAAACCGCTTGCGCAAGCGACTGTACTCGGCACGTCCTGCTGAGACTTTGAGCACGCCTCCAAAAACAGATAGTTCAACCGAGCAGGATTCACCTGCCCTTCTTTGACCAACAACAACGCCCCCCGAAGTCTTCGCATTATTTCTATTCGCCATTTCATGCCTCCTTGAAGATTACTGGTTTGTTTGGGAATACCTCATTGAGCCGCAAGGCGGAAAGAGTGGCCGCATCAAGCAATCACTTGATGGGCAATATACACAATGACAGTATCGAGAATCGGTAACATGTCAGTCTACAAACTTGTCGCGAATCTCGCTTCTTGCGTCCACAGCCTTGAGGGCAAAGACACAAACGCAGACAGGCTTTCCTGTTATCGGGGATTTGAAATCGAAGCTTGAGTAGATTTGGCGTGCCCCAGAAGGGAGAATGCCATGTGCGTTACGATTGATTTCATACGTGAACGACTGCCGAGGCGCAAGGACCGTCCCACCCTCCGAAGTCTTATTGCATACCCCCTTGGTCACGACCTCTTCACCCGTCAGATTTTCCAGGAAGCAATACGCGAGATGCTTCTTTGCGTGTACCGCAGCACGCCGCAAGGCCGTTCGTTTCGCCACGGCGTTTTCGCCCCAGACCTCGGACACACCGATGCCAAGGAAACATGTACCGCCCTTGCCATCCGTCCAGAGCCAGGGGCCGAGCATGGAAACAAGATCTTGCTTCCTCGCCCACAACGCCAAAACTTCATCATCAATCTCCAATGGCTCAAGAAACGACTTCACCATCGCCTCTTCGAGTGCCAGACTCCATTTGAGCGCAATCGCAATTTGGTTCCGGCCTTGGAAAACCTTCCGAACTCGCGCCACTTCAACGCATCCAAGAGGACACCCCTCCGTCCTCATTCTGACAACCCGCGACAACGCCCTGTAGCGCGAATCAGGACGGCTGGCAGACTCAAGTGATCGCCCAGCGCTTACGATTGGATTGATGGCCTTTGACACCTCCATCAATGCCTTTGAACGAGCAATCGTCGTTAGCTCAATGTACTTGTCGAAATCACCATTGACCGACCGGATTTGACTCTCGTCCGCTGAAGCGTACCCGACACCAATGACTTCACCGGTCGCTGCGTTAAACCCTTCCACATGGCCACGCTCATCAAGTTCCCTGCGAACTTCCTGAACGGCAGACTCCCCATCCCCAGCGAGCCCCCCCTTGACGGACAATACCCCCAATAACAGCGAGAGAACAAACTTCATGCTTACTTCCCCTACTTCCCGAACACATCTTTGCAATTCTCATTAACAATTCCCAGGGCCTTGTCAACGCATTTTCCATCTTGCGAAGTGACGATTTCATACCATGCATTCCCACTGGCAAGTTCTGTCAATCCGAGCTTCTGATAGACGGTACAGACATCCATCGCCGCAACCGAATCCTTCGGATTGAACGTCAACGCCTCATTGTAGGCAATGACGGCATCAAAGTACTTACCCGCGACGCGGAGCGCCGCGCCATAGTATCGCCATGCGACGGCGTCGGCAGGATTCGCTGACACGGCCCTTCCGAGAAGCTGAATGATCTTCGGCAAATCCTTCCCCTGCCCAAACAAGGTCTGCGCCTCTCTGAATGCACCTCCGTCATCCTGCGGCGACAGCCTCGCCGTCATCCGACCAAATGTCCGAAGAGCATATTTGTGAATCGAATCTCCATTCTTGAAGATCTCTGATTTCTCCTGCGTGTCCGCAAACAAACGGGCGAGTTCGCTCCACGCCAAACAACCAGTCCTTGACACGATTACATTGAATCTTGATGCAATATAAGCGCCCTGATCCCCTTTTTCGGCATTGGCCTTGAACGCCTTTACCAGTGCTCGGACAAAATCACCGTCGGCCGCGTCCCGGTCGGCCAGCCATCTCAGGGCAGGAGAGAACGTTGGGTACACGGACAGGATTACCGTACACATGGTTTCATCCGCCTTCGTCGTACTCCAGGTCGCAGAGACTGTTGCGATTGCCGCATAATCGACACGGTCTCCCATACAGTCTACACCACCCTTACCGGCGGTCAACATGGTCGTGGCCCCTAGCAGGGAACAGAAACGCTCCCTCTCTTCCGATGACGACAGCGTCTCCATCTTGGAACACAGCAAATCTCGCCAGTCGGAGAACGTTCGTTTAATCGGTTTCCCAGACGACACCCTCTCCCTCTCGACCTTTATTGGCGCTAAATCAAAGGCCGTAACATCACGAAACTTTCCACCCGTACGCCTGCGCTCAACCGGATAACGCCGCACGTCCGGGAGCTGGAACTCTGCAAGTGGCATCAATTGTTCCGTGACCTTGGCGCTAAAGGGGGATATTTCATTCCCGTTTGTTCCACCAATGTATCTTTCCAACAATTCAAGCTGGCCGGCCAGTACAATGTCGTTGATACTGCCATCCCTTGACTTCTCTTCATCATCCTCAACGATGACAAACAGATATGCCCCTCCCTCATAGACTGCGGGCGGCGAACTCCTGAAGCTCCTACGATAAATGCTGGAAGCCTCAGTGAGCGAACCCGCTGTCGATGCACACGGAAAAGCCGTGGCACCGACAGCAAGAACCAGTAAGCGGAGAGCCCTATTCATCGTCCTCATCCGCAATGAAGCGGGTTCCAGACTGGAGCCGCCCCTTCGTCTGGGTCGCTTCCGAAGGGGTGGGCGCCACGTTGGTACCGGCAGCCCTCTTCGTGGCGGCACGTTTCTTCGCTACGGCCTCATGGGTCTCCTTGTCAGCCTGGCGTGCACCGGCGGCACGGGCGGTCGCATCATTACGGGACTGTCTCATCTGCTGCTGCATGCGTTGCTGGCGACCACGCTCGAATTCCTGTTGGGCGTTGATTTCCAGACCGGCCTGGTGCATCTTCCGATGGATGTCCTTCATCGCCTTCGCGTTCGTGGCATTCATGCCAAAGACCACCGCGTAGATATCCTGTCCGGTGGCATCCTTGACCTTGTACTCGCCCAACTTGCCGCATCCAAAGAGCTGAAGGTTTTCGAAACGTTCCATCGTCTGTTCACTATACGCCTTGAACACCTTGTACTCGTCGGCAACGCCAAGTCCCTTCGTGTCCTTGCCCTGCATCAGCTTTTCTACATCCTGCTTGGTACTCGCATCCGCATAAATGGCATAACCGATCTCGGCACGGGCCTCAAGCCGCGCAATTTTGAGGTTTTCCTCCTCCTGGTCGGCGTTGTCACTGCACGGAGCTACGGCGATACCGATGAACCAGATATTGCCGTCTTTGTCAATGTAGGAACGTGGGCCAATCCAGTCTCCGAGCGCACCTGAACGCTTCTTGTTCCCTAGCCACTTCTGTACCGTATTCTTGCCGGCCTTGAACTTCACGGGCTTGGCGGCAAGAATGGCCTGAGAGGCGGCCATACGTTCACCGCTCCAGGAGTAAAGGATGCAGATCTCGTACTGATATCTGCCGTTCTTTTCCGTGACGGAGTCCGCCTGCTGAAGGACGGTGCAGCCGTGAATCTGCATCGAGGACAGAAGCCCGATCCTGCTCTTCAAGGTCTTCGCGATGCGCCCCTTGATCTTGTCTGCCTTCTCCAGCATCGAGTCATACTCGTCCTTGGCCCGCTCAAAGTCAGCCTTGGCATTGGCATACAACTCCTTCTTGTCGGCATCGTACTTTGCGGCAAGGTTCTCCTTGTCGGCAGACGTGAACCAGGCCGAAATCGAAGCCATCCACTCGGATGTGGTCATACCGTTCTTAGCGGCGGTTGCCTCGTCAAGGTGTGCGCCGAGCCGCTCCAGTTGCCTACGGGAAGCCTTGAGTTGCCTTACCACCTTCTCGTTTTCAACGGCGACCTGCTTGGCTATCGGATTGCCAGGAATGTCGAGGGATCTCTCCGCCGACATGGACGAGAAGATCGTGCTGATGATCTGCGCCTTCGCGTTTAGGAGGAGCTCAGACATCTTCTCTGCACGGAGCTTGATGTATTCGGACGACACCTCCGGATTGGCGATGTCAAATTTGACGGTCCCCTGGACAACAATACGATCCTTCGTTTCGTCCCACGTACCGAGCATATAGCCTTTTTCCTCGACATAGAGGGAAAGCTGCTCAGTAGCCGACTTGGGCACCTCCTTCACATCTTCTTCGACGACCTTCTGATCGGCGGCAATACCACCGTCCGAAACCTGTTCAAAGGATTCCGGCGTTGCGGTAGCTGCGACTTCAGCCGTCTCGGCGGTTTCTGCGGCGGGAACAGATGTTCCTTCTTCGCCAAACTCTTGTGCCATCACGGTACGAACACCAATGGCAGTCGATACCGCAAAGACAACCCTAATCACTGTACTTCTCATTTTTACTTCTCCTTAGTCACGAAAGAACAAATCCAAGATTCCGTTTAATCAACGGCCTCCGCCAACGAGACGGACACCGACTTGACCAACCACGCGTCTTCCTTTGAAATGCGGATGTCAATCGGGATAACCGTTGTCATGTGAATCACGGGCGCATTATTCGACGAAGGCCCACGCGACGAACCGGAACCGCTGTTCAACCACGGTCCCCAGACAAGGCACGGCGGAAATCTATTGATTCCTCCACGCTGTTTCCACTCATATTCATTCTGACGATCTTCGCAAAACAGGACGCCACCTTCCGAAAGGCGCACCTTCCGGGACGCGACTTCCTCGCCTTCCTTATCCATGAGACGAAGCAGGTAATCGACCGAAGCACGTACCCTCTTCCCGTCCAAATACCACCTTTCAACGAAATGCTCCTTGAACCAGGCCAAATACACGGCATAGACCTGTGGTGCCAAGAAGTACGCCTTGCCGCGAGCTGCCGTCAGAGACGCATTGCATTTCGTAATCACCTCGACACGCCCCAGTGAGGGTTCATTTTGATTTGAAAACGACGGCCTATTCTTTGTGCCACCATTCAGCTTCTTCGTCAAATCGACCAAGGACGGACGATAATCCATCAAGGCAAAACAGCTGCCCAAATACGGAACGACACGACCATCACGCCCCAACAGCGTATCCATCTGTGAACAGGAGAGACCGACATCTATGTGGTTGAAACTCTCAGGAACGTTCCCCAACCCCTTGACCCAGTCGCTGTTGTCTCTTCTCCAATAATCACCAAGGCGCTTGGCAACGGGGCGGAATGTGACGGGCTTGTGAACGGAAATCTGCTCCAGGATCTGCGTAAACCTCGGCATGAACCGCTTGAAATAGACATCCTGCATCAAGTAGAACTGGCAGTAATAACGAAGAATGACCTCGTTTGCCGCGCAGCCTTCCGCCTCTTTGCCCTCAAGAACGGTCGGCTTGGACGAGGCAAGCTTGACGTTGACGAGCTGGCGGACAGGATCGAGGCCGTCCAGCTCCTTCTTGAGGAGCGCGGCGGCCGACTTGTCGCGCCGCTCCTTCGATTCGTTCGCGAACGTGATGCCGCCGATGCCGTCAACTTTCTGGGCATCGCCCGGCACAAGGTCACGCACCTTCTTCCGCGCCTCCTGAATCTTGACCCAGGCCTTGACGTCCACTTCAATGCCGAGCCCGCGCTTGCTGCGCGAAGCGCCCGTCACCTCGTACTTCTCGATGTAGCCGTTGCTATGCGACAGGATCTCGTCCTTGATCAGCTGCTCGTTCTTGAGCTGGGTTTCGCTGTCGATGAATGTTCCGACCGCGAATTCAACCGCATTCCGGCAGGCGTCCTTCTCGGCCTCTTCCTTCGTTTCGCCCGTGCCGCGTCCGTAGACGACCTTGACATTCGCCGGTTTCTCCGGCGCATTGACCGTCGCCTCCGCCGGAGGCCCGGAGAACAAGAACGAGTCCTCTGCCAACGCCGCCGAAAACACCATACCAACTGAAAGGGTCGCCACGATCAGCGCCCTGCCAGTCACCTTTTCCAATTGAGCCATCTTGTTTCCTTTCATTACAACATCCCCGCACCGCGTTTCCGCCGAGGCGACTGGTATGCCCGAAAGGAGAACACAGTGCGGGGACGAAAGGACACGAGGGCACATGCGCCCCCGGCTCACGTCTCCACGACTTGCGCCGACTCTTCGGGATGCCAATCACATATCATGACACGCACGCGCCGACGCAGAATGACAGCGGAATCTCGATTATTTTTTCAGTCGCGCCTCCGACGGCAGCTGCCGTACACACACGATGCTACATGTCTCGCAGCGAGAGGCCGCGATAGCCGACCTGCCGTGTACGCTTCTGGGGATTTGCCGCAAAAAACACCTCGGCTTTCCGACGCAGGACGGCTTCATCGAATCGCCGTACATCGCGCTTGACTTCGCAGAAGTCGAGACGGTTTTCGAGCTCGTCTTCGCAGACAAGGTCAATCTCGTTCTCACCCCTGCGATCCCACCACGAATCCATCTTCGTGTACGTCGATTCGTCCACGAACTTCCAGTAGAAGTACCGCTCAAGCGCGAAGCCGGAAAAGGCGTCGAAATCCCGTGCAACCAGCTGCTGGAGCTGCTCAAAGCGTCCCAGCTCAACAAGGTACTGGTGCTTGAAGACGAAACGAAACCAGAAGCGGAAGAAGCAGTCGTCAATCTCATAATGCGAATTCTTGGTGCTGACCTTCGCAAAAGCCGGCACCTTCCGCCGGACAAGCGCATACTCGTTCTCCAGCTTGCTCAGATGCGCACCGATCTCCGTGCCGACCATGTTCTTGATTTGCGAGTATTCCGTATTCCCGGATGCGACGGCCGACAGGATCGAGAAATACGTCTCGTAGTCGCGGCCGAACTCCTGAACCAGCAGCGACATTCCCTCGTCCAGAAACGAAGAGCCTTCGGAGAAAATCGTCCGAATCATCGCCTCCCGCGTAAACGCGCCCTCGTCCATCAGCCGTTGCACATAGCGGGCAACACCGCCCGTGAACGTCCACAGCGCCAGAAGATCATCGTTGACAGCGCCGGGTGCGTGATCGGACAGAATCCGCTTCAGAACGGATGCCCTGAACGGCAAGACCCTGAGGCTGCCCGTGTTCCTCCCGTACAGCGGCTCCTGTTCATCCCGGAAGATCCTGTTCATCAGGCGGTTGATGCTTCCGCAGACGATCAAGTTCAATTTGGCCGTCTTTTCATGCCGATCCCACAGATTGGCAAGCGCACTGAAAACGGATGGATTGACGCGGTAGAAATCCTGGAACTCGTCGATGACCAGCGTAATGGGCCGCTTCTCCGCTTCTGAAAAGATCACCTCCGCCAAGTCCTCGAATCGCGTTGCGACACCCACAATCGGAACGTCAAGAACCGCCTTCATCAAAGACTGAAAGCCCTCGCACAAGTCCTTCTCGCTCTTCCGTCCGACATAGAAATAGAGATAGGGGGCGTCGCCCATGGCCTGCTGAACCAATTGCGTCTTGCCGACACGGCGACGTCCCGTAATCACCGTAAACCGCGCATGAACGTGCGATTTTTCACGAACATCCCGCAAATACGCGACTTCTTTCTCCCGGTTGTAGAACTTCACAACTAAACCTCCATAAATTATACGTCCGTTAAATTCATGGCGGTATTATAGCAGAACTCATCCTTGCCCGTCAAACGCCTCCAGCGTCTCGCACTCCTTCAACCGATAGACGAGGCCCGTCTTCGTCCCGCCACCGAATGGCATTCTGCATATTTCATCTGAACATCCCCGCACCGCGTTTCCGCCGAGGCGACTGGTATGCCCGAAGGGAGAACACAGTGCGGGGACGAAAGGACACGAGGGCACAATGCGCCCCCGGCTCACGTCTCCACGACTTGTGCCAACTCCAATCAGATGATTACCAGTCTTCCGGCGGATCAGCGACAAACGTTTTCAACTGCGCGAAAGTGTATCAGAATATCGACCGGGAGGTAACTCCCACGCCGGTCAACCTTCCAATCCGCCTTCGTTTCTCCCTTCGGGATACCAGCCACATAGAGAGACACGCACGCGCCACCCTCAAATGACAGTCCGTTTTGAAAATTGTTCTGATCCCGTTGCAGACCAAGGCGGATCCACGCAGATCCGTGTCGGGCGAAGCACGGATCTGCGTTATCCGTGGGGAAGCCCCTCCTCCACCGTTTCTACCACTGAACACACTGAAACCGGACACACACAGAAGACACAGAACCCCAGCCCCCTGCCCCTCTATTCACCCCTGTCCCGATTTCTTCAGGGGAATCAAGGCTCGTCAAAACCGGGACAAGGACGCCTCGATGCTTTTCAATGTGCGTGGGCCGTATCGCCCGCCGCCCGCGCTTCGCACGGGAATGCAGATCTTGACGGGCAAGTCATGGAGTTTGACAGGCAAGTCATGGGCAAGAACCGGGAATGTGTCCGCTTCTGCTTCATCGCCGTGCCTGAGGTTGCCGAGATAGGCCTGAGGAGAATCCGGGGAGGGCCGCAATTGCCGAACGCATCACGCCATACGCCGCGACGCCTTTCAAGATTATTACGCAATGGAATCTCATCTCGCGGCGGCACGGCACCTCGCGACGGGGTGCGGGAACACGTGCGCGGCGTTCTTCCGGGCCGTCGACGCCGCGCACCGAGGGCGGCGCGGGTACTTCGCGCGCCAATCCAGCTCGGACGCCGCGCACCGGGCCCGTTTGGACGCCACGCGCCAACTTTGAAAGACAATCTCCACGACTCCGCGCGCTCCGTGTTGACCGGCCGGAGGACGCCCCCCCCCCCTTCCGCATCAACCTCGTTCAACACAATGGAACGGCGGCGTGCATCGCCGACCCTTACTGCGCAAGGGCCTTAAGACGGTCATGGAACTTGGCAAGGTAGAGACTTTTCGCTTCCAGTGAAAGACGCGAAGTCTTCACAGACTCTTCGACCTGTACACGCTTCCGTGCGAAGACAGACAGCATCTCGTCTACTTCCAAGGACGAGACGCCATAGAAACCAGCAAGTTCGTGAAAATCGGCCGATGAATAGAAGCCCAAAACCTCATAACGTGCCGTATAATGTCCATCCATGAAGAAATCAAGCCCTGTCGCCGTCGGCTCGTTCGGGAAATGAAGCGACGTATTCAAAAGATCATAGGCGGGCGTCAAGATGTAATCGCCTTGTCGCGATTCGTAGAGGGAGAAGTTCTTGAGGTGCGCGTCTCCATTTGCAAAAACATAGTTGAAGAGAATCTGAAAGAAAACCTTCGGGTTCTCAATTGCGTGGGACGGGCAGAAGCGGCGAACCAACCCCGCCAACTCCTCATAGCTGGCATCGTATTTGTAATTGTCCCCGTGTGTCTCTTCGCTACGGTTCGAGAGCTGACAGAAATCCTCCTGCCGAATCTTCATTCCGTCGCGAAAGTCGAACCGTTTCGTCAAATAAGCGGGCATGCCGTCCTTGAATTCGACAAGCGCGTGTTCTGCCGTGTGAATGCCGAAGATTTCAGAGGCAATATCCATCGTCAACGTCTCGTTGGCGGGAATGTCGTAGACGAATCGTGCGGACGAGTGACTTGGGACAGGTTTGAGGATATAGTCGCCACCCGACGCAACGGGGACAAATCGCATTCCCTGGCGATGCAGTTGCACCTTGTCTTGGACGCCGGAAATTGAGACCCGGCGCGTCGTCTCCCGCTGTTGCGGGAGGCTGAGATCCGCAAGTGTGAAGTCAAGGCGTAACATAGACGGCTCCTATGGCCCCATAGGCACTGGTTTCCAGCAAGCGCGTGAAGAGGTCGCGCTCGTCAATGTGAAGCTCGCGACACTGTCGCTCCTTCTGCGCACCTTCCGCCAAAAGCCCTGCGAAGAACGGGAACAGGTACGTTGAACGATACTCGCAAGCCGATTTCGGCAATGTCGCCGAAATGTCCGGGAGCGTTGCATCGCGTAAATAGGCGGCATCATAGCGGAACACATAACCCGATGCGTCCTTCTCCAGCGTTCCAGCCTGAATGTCACGATAGTAGACCATACCACGCTTCATACGCCCACCTTGATCTTGTAGCCAATCGTCGTCGCGACCTTGATGAGGGTATCAAGCGTGACATTACCGTCACCTGTCTCAAGATTTGAGAGCGTATGCACGGAAACACCGCTCACACGCGCCAACCGCGCCTGCGTAATGCGAAGTTCATCGCGACGTTCGACGATTGCCGTACCAATCTCCTTCTTGTTCATTGCGATGAATATCATACCATCTTTCTGCGGAACGAAGTACTCAACATCGCAGAAATATTCATTCTATTGAATCAGCGGCCATCGGACGCGACACGCGCGTCCCTTCCGTTTCGCACACCCCTCGGCATATGCGTCCGGGGTCCGTTCTCACCGTGCGGGCGCGCGACCGACCGTCCTGAGCGGACCGTCCTCCTCCGTGCGCGGGTAGACGTTGAGGGACGAGAGTTTCGGCGCGAAGACGAAACGGAACGGGCAGGGTTGGGATGCCATGCCCCGAGACGAAAGCTTGGGGGCGCCGCCCGCATAGAACACATGATAGGCAAAGGCCTTGTCGCGGTGAATGCGGACGGGGTTGACCTCCGTCTCCGCATGGCGGAACACGTCCTCGCGCGCGAAACAGAGATCCATTCTGCCGTCAAGTCCCTCCGCCGGGAACGTGTCGGCGTAGATCGTCTTCGGGCCAAGGTAGTAGAGCCCCCAGGGATTGCGCACCGCCTTCATCGCCGCAAGCGGCGCAAACGGGCAGTAGGCCCCGTCCGGCAGCTTCCCCCACCAGTACCCGCCCCATTCCTTCGTCCAGTCGGTGTACGCGCCCCAGTCCTTCTCGTCCGTGCCCCCGCGCATCGCGTACCGCCATTCGGCTTCCGTCGGCAGGCGAAACTCGTAGTCGTCGAACCCCCGCAGCCTGAACGGCAACCGCGCCTTCTCGTTCAGCCGCGCGGCCAGCGTCTGGATGTCGTCCCATGAAAGCTCCATGACGGGCAGATCGGGCATGATGTGTTCCGTTCCCGGCGTAAACCGGGCCTGCCCTTTTTTCGCCACAGCCGGATCAAGCGCCCGCGCCAACGCATACGGAAGCGGCCCCCGCATGATGAAGAACGGATAGGTCAGCCGGACCGTGTGCGCCGTGTGCCACCACGCCCGGGGCTTGAGATCCTTCATCATCGGCGGCGTGTCCTTCACCAGAACGAACGTGCCGGGCGGACAGGCGGACAAGTGGAAGGTGGCCTCCGCCTCCCCCTTCAGGGCAACGGGCACCCACTCCCCGCCCTTCCACGCCGACGGCGTCCCCGGCCCGAGGCGGAAGCCGACCGTCGCGCAGATCTCGTCGACCACGTCGGCAGGGAGGTCGGGGAACGCCTCCGAAAGGGCCTCCAGCGTCGCCCGCGCCGCGTCCGCATCACCCGCCTTCACGAAAAGCTTGAATGCACCCTGGAGGAGGAGGAACCGTTCGGCCTCCGCCGTCGCCCCGGCGGCGCGCAGGCGGTGCGCGGCGGCGACGGCGGCGGGCCCCGTCCTCCCTTCCTTGAGCGCGCGGACATCCGCCGCCGTTGCGTCCAGAACCGCCTTCTGCGCCGCGACAAGCTCCTGCCGCGTCGGCATCGCAACCGCCGCAACCGCGCCCATCAGGCTCACGGCCAGCACCCCTTTCTTCACGGTTCTCATTCTCCGTATTCGGCTTCGATGGCGGCGATCATCCGCTCGACGCGCGTCTTGATCTGCGAGACGGCGTTGCGGGAGAGCCCAAACGCCGCCGCGACGTCGCCAATCGGGCGTTCCTCCAGCACATACGCGCGGTAGACGGCCTTCGACTGCGCCGAAAGCGCAGTCTTCGTGAGGGCATGTTCGACGGCGGCGGCATGGCGGGCAAGGCGCCACTTCGCATCGATGACCGCCGCCGTCTCGGAATCGACCGGCAGGTCAAGGCAGACGCCCGGGCCGTCGAGCGAGACGAGTCCGTCACCGCCACGCGCCCGCGTCCGCCGCCAGCGGCTCACGAGTTCATGGCGGATGAGCGTCGCCAGATACGAGCGGAACTTTCCGGCCCCGTCCCCGACCCTGAAGTCGCCGCCGCGCAGGACGCCGACGAGCTTCAGGAAGATCTCCTGCGCAACGTCTTCGGCATCCGCCCCGGCGCCATGCGACTCGGAGAAAAGGCGGATGGCCGGTTCGTAGAGTTCGAAGAGCCGCATCCAGGACGATTCGTCTGCCTGCCCCGTGACATGCGCGGCGAGGCGGGCGAGAAGCGTGGCAGGGGTCTCGGGGAACACATTCATGAAAGCCTCGTGGGAATGTCGTAGAGATGGTCGTAGAGGGCGGCGTCCGACAACGCGCCGCGCAGCCACCGAAACGCCCCCCAGGCGGACAGGCCGACCAGGAGGAGGCCCGCCACGACAACGGGCAGCCACCGAGGGGAACACAACTTCGCCCGGCCGGATGCGGGCGTCTCAAGGCCCTCCGCCGCCTTCAGCCGTGCGGCAAGCGGCATCAGGCGCACCGGACGGCGGGCGGGATCCGCCGCCAGCATCCGCGTGAGCGCCTCCATCCAAACCGCGCCGAACGGTTCCAACAGACGGAATGCGTCCGTTCCGGGCTCATACCAGAGGCCCGTCAGCAGACGGAAGAACGTCACGCCAAGCGCATACGTATCGGAGGCGACGGTCGCCGCACCGCCCCGCAGCATCTCCGGTGCCATGTAGCCCCCAGTCCCCATGACGACGCGGCACGTTCCCGCCGCGTCGCCGCGTACGATCTGCGTACGGACGGCCCCCACCTCGCGCAGGATCCGTTCGCCCTCGAACTTCGCAATGCCGAAGTCGCCCAGCGTGACGCCGCCCGTTTCGTTGAGGAAGATGTTGTTGAGCTTGATGTCACGGTGGACGATGCCGACGTCGTGGACGTAGTCGAGCGCCGACGCAAGCTGGGCGAACCAGGAGGCCAGGCGCTTCTCGTCCGCCTCCCCCGGTTCGAGGTCCGCCAGCGTGCGCGCCCGCCCGTCCTTGTCCAGCACGAGGTCCATGACGAAATACGCGCGCCGCCCGTCTTCGAGGAGATCGAGGTCGAAGACGCGCGCGAGGTTCGGATGGCGAAGGCGGGCAAGGGCCTTCCCCTCGGCAAGAAAGCGCTGCCGGAAGAGCTCGACGCGCCCGTGGTCGAGCGCGAAGACCTTCAGCGCACAATGCGTGCCGAGCGTTCGGTGCTCGGCCTCGTACACGGTCCCCATGCCGCCCTGTCCGAGCGGACGGACAATGCGGTACGACCCAATCACGTCCTGTGCGGCGAAGGCCATCAGCGATCGACGAGGCCGGCGTAGCCGGGACCGCCGCCGGCGAGGTAACCGTTCGACGCGCCCTCTGGGGAGCGGCTCACCCAGAACGAATAGAGCGTGCCTTTCTCCAACACGAAGCGGAAACGCATGTCCTTCCCGCACAGCTCGGCAAGGTCAGCCTTCCCCTTCCAGGAAATGCGCGCTTTCGTCGTGTCGCCCGAGACCGCGACGCAGTCTTCCGCCGAGAAACCCGGCACGACGGCGCCCGCCGCGTCCAGCGCCTCCGCGCGGAGCGCGCCCTGCGGCGCGTCGACGTTCACGAAGAGATGGCGGCCGCTGAAGCGCACGGGGCGCGTCAGCACCTCGCCCGCCGCCTCCGCCTTCAGGCCGACGAACCCGTCGCGCCGCAGGACGGCGCAGCCCATCGCACCGTTGTCGTACATGCCGTTCATGCTCCCGTTGCCCGTTCCCGGGCCCGTCCCGCTCCGGCGCAGGCGCGTGGGATCGCCGCCGAACGCGCCGTAGTAGAACCACAGCTTCTCGTCGCGGATGACGCAGAGGTTCGAGAGCGGCTGCACGTAGCCGCGGTCCCACTTGTCGGACGCCCACCGCTCCGCGCGGATCGCCGCACGGCGGTCGGGACGCGACCAGTGGAAGCCGTCGCGGGAGTAGGCGAACTGGATCTCGGTGATCTTCGGCATGCCGTGCCGTTCGCAGACGTCGTTCTCGGGCCCCCAGTGGATCTCGAAGCCGCCGAGCATGATGGACTCGTAGGCCACGGCGTCGAAGCTGTAGAGCTGCGCGGCGCGGTTCTCGACCGGACGGTCCGTCTGCACGTCGTGGAGGTCGGCGCGCAGCCAGCGGACGGCCCAGCGGGGCGATTTCTCGTCGTACCAGTCCCACGTGCAGTCCGCGAGGAAGTCGTCGCCCTCCCAGTAGCGCCGCGCGCGGCCGCTGTCCTTCCAGCCGCCGCGCAGGGAGAACACCCACTTGCGCCGAAACGGATTGTAGAACATCGTCGTGCGGTCGCCGATGTCGCCCGTCTTCGTCCTGTTCGTCCAGTGGATGCCGTCCGCGCTCGTGTAGCAGAAGCCCGGGCAGTTGTTGCCGCCCGGCATGACGAAGAGCTTCCAGCGCTCCAGCGGGTCGGCGGCGTCGGGGTCGGGGACGACGCTCCAGGAATCGACGCCCTGGTCCGGCAGGAGGCGGTTCGTTCCGGGGACGACGTCGAGCGCGGGACGCTCCCACCGGAGGCCGTCCTTCGATTCGGCGTAGCAGATGCGGTGGCACCAGCCCGCCTCGTACCAGAGGCGGAAGACCGCGCGCGCGGCGTCCCACCAGAGACCGCCGCCCTTCGGGAGGGCGATGGCGTTCTGGGGACGGTGCCGCTCGAAGTCGTTCTCGGGCTTGAGGACGGGGTTGCCCGCGTACTTGACGGGGTGGTTGTAGACGCGCGCGAGGTCGGTCCGCTCGACGAGGAAATCGTCGACGAACAGCTGGCGGCCGACGTCGATGAACGCGACGGCGGGGCGCCCCGCGCCGAGATACGGCACGGGCAGCTCGCTCCGCCCCGCAGGCGGCACGTCGCGCGGCGGCCACGCCTTCGGGAGGACAATGCCGTTATAGAGGCGCTCGCCTTCCCTGCGCGGCTGTCCCGATCTGTCCGAGACGACCCCCTGCGCCACCGCACAGCAACACGCAAGAGCAAGAGCAAGAGCAAGAAGTCTCTTCGTCATTATCCCTCACTTCCGCCCGAAGTCGGGTTCGCGGCGGCCCTGGTAGTTCGTGCGGTTGTGCTTCGCCTTTTTGGCATTTGCCGGATGAATGAATTTCTTCTCCTTCTTCGGCTGGTCCCAGAACCGCGCGCCCGGATGGCGGGCCTGGCCCTTCTTGTTGCGCGCACCGCCCCGGATCCAGGGAGCCTGGGGCATGCCCTGGTCCTGCTTGCCGGCCTTGCGCTCGGCCTCCTCGGAGTGGAACGGCTGGTCGCGGTCGACGGGGATCGACTTGCGGATGAAGCGCTCGACGGCCTTGAGGAGGCCGCGCTCCTCGGGGGCGACGAAGGAGATCGCCGCGCCGCTCTCGCCGGCGCGCGCCGTGCGGCCGATGCGGTGGACGTAGCTCTCCGTCTCGACGGGCAGCTCCATGTTGACGACGAGGTCGACGTCGGGCACGTCAATGCCCCGGCTTGCGATGTCCGTCGCGACGAGGACGCGCAGCGTCCCGTCCTTGAAGGCCTTCAGCGCGCGCGTGCGCTGGCCCTGCGTCTTGTCGGAGTGGATCGCCGCGACGGCGATCTCCTCGCGCTTGAGCTTCTTCTCCACACGGTCCGCGCCGTGGCGCGTGCGCGCGAAGACGATCACGCGGTTCCACTCGGGATGGTTCTGCAGGAGGTGGATGAGGAGGCTGTCCTTGCTGCCCTTCTCCACGAACATGCACTTCTGGTTGATGCGGTCCACGGTGGGCGTCTCGGGCGAGATCATGATCTGGACGGGATCATGGACGAGTTCGCCCGCAAGCTTGAGGATCTCGGGCGAGAGCGTCGCCGAGAAGAAGAGCGACTGGCGCAGCTTGCCGGCGACGCCGTTCGCGGTGGCGCCGGGGGCGACCTTGTTCGGCGGCAACTTCGAGATGATGCGCTTGATGTCCGGCAGGAAGCCCATGTCGAGCATGCGGTCCGCCTCGTCGAGGACGAACATCTCCACCTTGTCGAGGAACACGACGCCCTGCGTCATCAGGTCGATGAGGCGGCCCGGCGTGGCGATCACGGTCTCGGCGCCCTTCTGGAGCGCCTTCACCTGCGGGAACTGCGACACGCCGCCGAAGACGACGGCGAACGGCAGACCCGCGTACTTCGAATACTTCGCGACGTTCTCCGCCGTCTGGGCGGCAAGCTCGCGCGTCGGGGAGAGGACGAGCGCGCGGGGGTGGCCGGCCTCGCCGCGCGGCGCCGCGCCCTCCGGCGCGCCGCCCGCCTGCAGGAGGCGGTGCAGGATCGGCAGCATGAACGCCGCCGTCTTACCCGTCCCCGTCTGCGCGCAGCCGATGAGGTCGCGTCCTTCGAGAAGGAAGGGAATCGCCTTCTCCTGGATGGGCGTGGGGACGGAGTAGCCGACCTCGCCGATCGCGTGCTGGAGGCGGAGGTCGAGCTTCCCGAAGACATTCGCCTCGTAGACGGCGGGCGGGGGCGTCTCCGGCAGCGGCGGCACCTTCACGGCGTCGTCATGCTCCGCGAGTCCGGGATGGCGCGGGCCGCGTCCGCCGCCGCCATGCCGCCGCTTCTTGTGCCTGTTGAAGAACGCCGGCTTGCCGCTCCTGAAGTCTTTGCCCTTGCCGCCGATCGGATAATGGAAATCGCCCATCTTACTACCTTTGACTTTCTGTATTTCTCGTTGAACGCAGATCGCAGACGCGAAGCATCTGCGTTCCACCTTTAAATGACTTCCCGGATGTACGTCTCCTTCAGCGCGCGCCACAGGACCACGCAGAACGCGGAGAGCGGAATGGCGAGGAGGAGCCCGAGGAACGAATGGAAGACGACGCCCCAGAAGATGAAGCTGAAAATGACGCCCGCGTAGCCGAGGCCCGTCTTGTCGCCCTGGATCTTCGGCGTGATGAGGTAGCCGTCGAGGACCTGTCCCGCGAGCCAGACGACCGCCACGAGGACGAGCCGCAACACGCTCCCCCCGTCGCCGAAGTAGGCAATCGGCAGGGCGAGGGGCATGCAGAGCACCGTGCCGAGAAGCGGCACAAGGTTGAGCGCGCCCAGGAGGAAGCCGATCACGAAGCCGTAGGGAAGGCCCACGAACATGAACCCGAGCCCGTAGTAGACACCCTCGACGAGGCAGATGACGACCTGGCGCTGGAAGAAGTTCACGAGGATGTCGAGGAACGCATCGATCTGCTTGGCGACGAAGGCGCGCGTCCCCTCCCGGAGGAACGGCAGCTCGCGCACATAGTCGCGCCCCGTCATCGCCGGGCGCGTGAGGAAGAAGACGAAGAAGATGAGCGTCAGGAGAGCGGTGCCGACGCCCGAGAGGGACTTGAGGACGCCCACGCCCGCGCGCATCGCGTTCGCCCCGTACTCGCTGCCGACCGTCGCGACGAACGTCTGCGAGAACTTCGCGGGGTCCGTGAGGAACATGAGCGGCAGGTCATCGGGCTTGACGCCGAGCTGCTCCAGGAACGCCTGCGCGTTCGGGTAGTGGACGTTCAACCACGCGCTCAGGCGCGCCGCAACCGTCGGCGCCGCATGGACAAGGTGCGTGGCCTGATCCACGACGAACGCCCCGCAGAACCACGAGACGAGGCCCAGCGGCAGGAGGACGCTCGCGAGCATCAGGAGAAGCGCAAGCGTCGGATTGTGGACGAGCCGATGGAACCATTCGTAGTATGGCTTGAAGAAGAGCGCGAGGAAAATGCCCATGATCACGGGCACAAGCGCCGGCGCCACGAAGGAAAGGCACTTCAGGACGCCCCAACCGACGAGCAGCACGAAAGCCAGCACGATGGCGAAGGACAGCACCGTCACGCCGGCGGCAATAGTCCTCTTCTGGGTTGGCGTAAAATGAATCATGGAGATAGTATAGCAGAAAACCGCCCCGTTCGGGGGGAAGAAGGGAGGTTTCAGGTTTTAGGTTTCAGGTTTTAGGGTTTAGAGGGTGGGATTGGGTTGGGGAGGGACGCACTCCCGCGCGTCCGGGCGGCCTTGACGCATCCTCCGCCACAGCTCGGCGAGCGCGGGCGTGTAGAGCGAGCTGCGGGACTCCGGCCACAGGGGGCGCAAGGCGTGAGATTTCAGTGCGTAATAAAATCTCATTCATGTCCAGAACCGTAATCAGCCAAGGGATGTCTGCGACGCCTCACGCGGAAAAATTGTCGTCAGCGTTCAATCATCGCCAAAGCAGAACAGAAAAACCGCCCTCGCCCGCAGGGCGGGGAGGACGGTTTTCGTCACGCCTCGAAAGGCGCGGCTGCGCGGACGCTATTCGGCGCTCGGGCGGACCTTGCCTTCCTTGATGCGCTTCTCGATGACCGTCTTCGCGATCGAGGCCGGAACCGGCTCGTACTGCTTGAAGATCATCGTGAACGTGCCACGGCCCTGCGTGACCGTGCGGATCGCGTTCGAGTAGCCGAACATCTCGCCCAGCGGGACGGTCGCCTTGATGCTCTTCATGCCGCCACGGTCGTCCATGCCCTCCACGCGGCCACGGCGCTGGTTGATGGAACCGTTCGCCGCGCCCATGTACTGCTCGGGCACCACGACCTCGACGTCCATCATCGGTTCCAGCAGCTGCGGCTTCGCCTTGAGGAAGCCCTGCTTGAAGCACTGCATCGCGCAGGTGATGAACGCGAATTCGTTCGAGTCGACCTCGTGGTACGAGCCGAAGTAGACCGTCGCCTTGACGTTCACGACCGGGAAGCCCGCGAGCGGGCCCGCCTCAAGCGCCTTGCGCACACCCTTCTCGACCGCCGGGATGTACTCCGTCGGGATGACGCCGCCCTTGACCTCGTTGACGAACTCGAAGTCCTTGCCGGGCTCCTGCGGCTCAAGGCGCAGGCAGACGTGCGCGTACTGGCCGCGGCCGCCGGACTGCTTGACGTGCTTGTACTCGCTCTCGACCTTCTGGGTGAGCGTTTCGCGGTAGGCGACCTGCGGGGCGCCCACGTCGCACGCCACGTTGAACTCGCGCTTGAGGCGGTCCACGATGACTTCGAGGTAGAGCTCGCCCATGCCGGCGATGATCGTCTCGGAGGTCTCCTGATCGAACGTGACGACGAAGGTCGGGTCTTCCATCGCGAGCGCGTGGAGCGCGACGCCGAGCTTTTCGTTGTCCTGGCGGGACTGCGGCTTCACCGCGACGGAGATCACCGGCGCCGGGAAGTCGATCGACTCCAGCGTGATCGGGTGCTCGGGGTCGCAGAGCGTGTCGCCCGTGCGCGTCTCGGTGAGGCCCACACACGCCACGATGTCGCCGGCGTGCGCCTCGTCCAGGGGCTCCTGCTTGGCGGCGTGCATGCGGAAGAGGCGGGAAATGCGCTGCTCGCGGTTGATCGTGGAGTCGAGCAGTTCGGCGCCGAGCTTGAGCGTGCCCGAGTAGACGCGCACGAAGGTGATCTTGCCGCCGGACTTCGGATCGTTCATGATCTTGAACGCGAGGCCGCAGAACGGCTCGGCGTCGCTCGGCTCGCGCTTCTGCGACGGGTCGTCGGCGGAGACCGCCGGACCCGCGTCGAGCGGGGACGGGAGGTAGTCGCACACGCCGTCCAGCAGCTGCTGCACGCCCTTGTCCTTGAACGCGCTGCCGCAGAACGCCGGCGTGATCGTGCGCGCGATGCAGCCCTTGCGGATGGCCTTCTTGATCTCATCGACCGTCAGCTCCTCGCCCGCGAAGAACTTCTCCATGAGGGCGTCGTCCTGCTCGGCCGCGCTCTCGACCATTTTCTGGCGGTACTCCTTCGCCTTCTCGACCATGTCGGCGGGAATCTCCTCCGCCGTGACCGTCTTGCCGAGGGTCTTCATGTCGTAGCGGAGGGCCTTCATCGAGATGAGGTCGACAATGCCGCTGAACGACTCGCCGGCGCCGATCGGCAGCACCATCGGCACGGGGTTTGCGCCGAGCTGGCTCTTCATCTGGTCCATGACGGCGTAGAAGTTCGCGCCCACGCGGTCCATCTTGTTGACGAACGCGATCTTCGGCACCTTGTACTTCTCGCTCTGGCGCCACACCTGCTCGGACTGCGGCTGCACGCCGCCGACCGCGCAGTAGAGGGCGACCGCGCCATCGAGGACGCGGAGCGAACGCTCCACCTCGGCCGTGAAGTCCACGTGTCCGGGAGTGTCAATCAGGGAGAGGCGGTAGGCGCCCCACATCACGCACGTGGCGGCGGACTGGATCGTAATGCCGCGCTCCTGCTCCTGCACCATGAAGTCCATCGTCGCGGCGCCCTCGTGCACCTCGCCGATCTTGTAGTTCTTGCCCGAATAGTAAAGGATGCGCTCGGACGTCGTCGTCTTGCCGCCGTCGATGTGGGCCATGATGCCGAAGTTGCGCACATGGTCAATCGGGAAGGTTTTAGCTGCCATTTCTGTCTACTCCTGGTGTGTTCAAAAAAGTGAGCGAATAGTTTATCGCTTTTATTGGGCGGAAAGCAAGCGGAAATATGAAGAAGTTGAAAAAGACGGAGGGGGTCAGGAAAGGACGGCGCTCGCATAGCGGTCGTGGCCGGCATCGTCCGGCTCAATGCGGATGTCGTCGAAGCCCGCGTCGAAGAAAAGTTTCCGGAGCGCGGCGCCCTGTCCGTCGCCGATCTCGAAGAAGACGCCGCCGCCGGGCCGGAGGACGTTGAGCGCGTCGCCCACGAGGCGTTCGTAGAAATCCAGGCCCTCGGGACCGCCGTCGAGCGCGTTCATCGGCTCGTGGTCGCGGATGCGCGGGTCGAGCGCCGCGCAGTCCGCCGTGCGGATGTAGGGCGGGTTGGAGACGAGCACGTCGACCGTCTCCGGCTCGTCGAAGTCGTCCAGACCGTCCGCCACCGTGAACGCCACCCGGTCGGCCAGCCCGCACCGGGCCGCGTTCTCGCGTGCAAGCGCCACCGCGTTCGCGGAGATGTCGATGCCCAGGAACGCGGCCTCGCCCGGGAATTCCTTCGCGAGGGAGAGGAGGATGCACCCCGATCCCGTGCCGACGTCCACGACGAGGGGGGGCGTGGACGAGGGGGGCGGTTGGGAGGGCGACGGGAAACGCGCCCGGAGGAACTTCAGGACGCGCGTGACAAGCTCCTCCGTCTCGGGGCGGGGGATGAGCGCCCGCCGGTCGCACGTCAGCGTGAGCGAACGGAAGTCCCACTCGCCGAGCACGTACTGGATCGGTTCGCCCTTCGCGAGACGCGCCATGCCGCGCCGCATCGCCTCCACGTAGGCTTCGGACGGCGTTTCCGCGAGGTGGGGAGAAAGAAAGCCGCGGCCGCATTTCAGCAGCCGCGCCACCAGAAGTTCCGCCGCAACCTGCGCGTCCGGCACGCCCCGGCCCGCGAGATACGCCCCGCCGAGCCGGAGGATGTCACCCCAGGTCTTCACCGTCAGAACGGAAGGTCGTCGGGGTCGCTCGCCGCAGCGGAAGTCTCCATCGCCGGGGCCTCGGCGGGGGCGGGAACCGGCTCGGTGGACGAACCGTCGCCGTTCAGCACCTCGATCTTCCAGCCCGTGAGGTCCGTGAAGTAGCGCGTTCCGTTCGGGCCGTCCCAGCGGCGCCCGTCGATCGTGAAGTTGACCTTGACCCGGTCGCCCTTCTTCACCGCGTCGCACAGCGCGCAGCGGTCCTTCTTGAAGGTGAAGAGAACGGGATTCGGATACTTGTTCATGGAATCCACGTCATTGCCGACGACGAGATCCCGCTTCGTGAAGCCGTTCGTCCCAAACTCCTTCGTCTCGCCGACCAGTTCGACGACGCCCGTGTAGTCATACGTTGTCATGTCTGCTCCTTTGTCCTGACGCCGCCCATTCTATCAAATCGGCCCCGCCGTCGCAAGATGCAACGCGGGGCCGAACGAGGCGCCAAGCCTCAAATCTGCCGTCTCGTCACTTCACGCGGCCGGTGTAGGCGTTCACCCCGGAATTGTCGATCACCGCGTTGAAGAAGGCGTTCGCCGCCTTCTCGCGCGCACCGTCCCAGGGGCGCGGGCCGCCCGTGAGCTGCACCGCCCAGAGCTTGAGCTGCTTGCGGTGCCAGTTGACCATGCAGTTCGTGCCCCACGCGCCGCCGTGGCCGAACCAGCTTCCCTCGCTGTCCACCTCCGGCGCCACGAGGCCGAGCGAGTAGCCGCCCATGCCCTTCGGACGCGACGAGACCGCAAGGAGGGTCTTCACCGTCTCTTCCTTGAGGATGCGCACGCCGTTCTCCCCCTTGCCGAGGTTCATCAGCATCTTATAGAACTTGAGCTGGTCCGCCGCCGTCGTCCAGAGGCCCGCACCCGCCGAGGCGAACACGTGGCGGTCGTTGTACGGGCGCTGCTGCATCGACGCCTCGCGCTGGTAGACGGCCGGCTGGTCCTTCCGGCAGCTGTACATCTCCACCTGGTGCGCGAGCTGCGCGTCGGTCGGCCAGAAGCCCGAATCCTTCATTCCGAGCGGCAGCAGCACGCGCTCCTTCAGGAACTCCTCCCACGGCTTGCCCGTGACGATCTCCGTCACCGCCGCGCCGATGTCGATGCCCGTGTTCGAGTACTGCGTCTTCGTGCCGGGCTCAAAGAGGAGCGGGCACGCCGCCGCGATCGCCGCCGTCTGGCGGAGGGGCGCACCGCCCGACCAGCCGCCGCCCTTGATGTTGCCCTGCTTGGCGGGAATCTCGAACGGGAAGCCGCCCGTGTGGTTCATCACCATGCGCACGGTGAGCGTGTTCTTCGCCCGCGTGAGCGTGCGCACGCCGTTCGATTCGGACGTCTTGACCCACAGATTCGCGAATTCGGGGAGGTATTTCGAAACGGGGTCGTCGAGCTTGAGCTTGCCCTCCTCCACGAGGATGGCGATCGTCACGCCGCAGAAGCCCTTCGTCTGGGAACACTGCATGTAGACGTCGTCCATCTTGATCGGGCGCTTCGCCGCCACGTCCGCGTACCCCACGCACGCGATCTCCTCGGCGCCGGGCTTCGCGAAGACGCTGATCGCGCCCGGCAGCTGCCCGTTCTCGACGTAGGGTTTGAGCGCATCGCGCGCGAACGTGGTATCCGCCGAGGCGGTGAAGAGGTTCCCGGCGAGCGCCGCGCCCGCCGCCAACAGGATGAGTGCGTTGAGTTTCATGGGGATATTCTACCACATCCACCGGACGCGGGCAACAGCCCCGCGCCGGTCGGCGCGGGACGTCAACGGCATGGCAGGGTGCGACGTCAACGGCGCTTTGCGAGTTCGCGCGCGACGTCGGGGACGGCCGCGAGCAGGTCGCGCGTATAGGCGCTCGTGGGGTGTGCGAACACCTCCTCCGCCGGGCCCGCGTCCGCAAAAAGGCCCTTGTGCATGACGCACACGCGGTCGCAGACGTTGCGCACGACGGCGAGGTCGTGCGCGATGAGGATCACCGAGAGGTTCAGGTTCCGCCGCAGGTCCCGAAGCAGGTTGAGGATGCGGGCCTGCACCGACACGTCAAGCGCCGAGACGGGTTCGTCCGCTACGAGGACGCGCGGGCCCACCGCAAGCGCCCGCGCGAACGACGCGCGCTGGCACTGTCCGCCCGAAAGTTCGCGCGGATACTGGTCGAGGACGGCCCGGGAGAGCCCTACGACCTCCAACAGGGATTCGGGCGTGCGGTTCCCCTCCCCCTTCCGCCGCGCCGCGTCGTCCCGTACGAGCCGCAGCGCCTCGTCGAGCGCCTGGCGGATCGTCATGCGCGGGTTGAGCGAGCCCACCGCGTCCTGGAACACCATCTGCACGTCCCGCCGGTAGGCGCGGCACGCCGCGCGGTCGAACGCCGCGACGTTCTTCCCGCAGAAGAGGATTTCGCCCCCGGAAACCGGCTGGAGGAGCATGAGCGCCTTCGCGATCGTCGACTTGCCGCTGCCGCTCTCGCCCACGATGCCGAGCGTTTCGCCCTCGGCGAGCGTGAAGCTCACCCCCCTCACCGCCTCCAGGGGTTTCTCGCCCGGACGGCGGTAGGTGACGTGGAGATCGTTGACCTGGAAGAGCGTGCCCATGATGGCGTCCTCTTGGTTTACTGGTGTTCCGGCATCGGGATCGCCTCGCCCTTCAGCTGCCGCGAGAGGAACGGTTCCTCGTAGCAGCCGTAGAACGTGGCGTTGAGGTCGATCCACGTGGCGAGCATGCGCAGCTCCTCGGGCGTAAGCAGGTTCGCGTGCTTCCCGCGCGAGAGGTGTCCGAAGAGGCCGGAGCCGAGCGCGTTGCGCCCCGGCCCCTCGGGCGTCGTCTGCACATGGTTGTACTCGGGCCAGCACGGCACCATCTCGGCGGGCGTGCCGTCCAGCGCAACGCCCCGGCGGGGCTTGTACCACTGGAACTGCTTGCCGCCCGGTTTGCGCCCCGTCGGCTCGTCCGTGAAGCACAGCGTCGCGTAGGACCGTGTGAACGGCGCCGAATACTGCCGCGCGCCCACCGTGACGACGTTCGTCGCGTTCGAGAAGCGCGGATCGGGCGTGCGCGTGAGCGCGATGCCCTTCGGCGGGTTCCGGTCGCCGTGGCAGCGGATGCACTTCGCGTCGAGGATGGGCTGCACGTTCTCGACGAAGCCCCACGGACGCCCGCCCTCCGGCGGCACGGCGAGTTCCTGCGCGGGCTTCTTCATCGCCGCCGCGCGCGGCGCGGCGGCGGCGCCGGCCTCGCGCTTCGGCTCGTGGCAGCCGACGCACGAGACGCGCTCGCCCGGCATGAGCGAGGTCGTCGAGCGCATCGTGCGCCACGCGCGGCCCTCCCCGTCAAGCACCTGGAAGAGAATCGCCTTCTCGGCGGGGACGAGGAAGCGGCACGAGCCGTCCGCCTCCACCTGCGCGGTGCCGAGGACGGCACGGGCGTTCTCGTGGCCGCCGCGCCCCGTGTTCGGGAGGTACTGGTCGGGGGCCGTGCGCGGGAAGATCTGGACGACGCGCACCTGGGCGAGGGCGCCCGGCTTGACGTCCTTGAGGCCGCGCCGCACGTCCGCGATGAACACCTCGCCCTTCTTCGCCGCGCGGAGGGCCGGGTCGAACTGCGACTCCAGCTTGGGCGGCACGGGGCGCGCGACGAGCGGCGTCGGGCACATCGCGTTCATCCGGCCGTCGCGCCAGAGCACTTCGCGCGTCCCGTCGGCGGCGAGCACGTAGAGGCCGAGCGAGGCGTCGGGCGCGGGGCGGCTCGGCTCGTAGTGCAGGTGGTCGCGGCTCCAGCTCACAAGGAAGAGGTCCTCCCCGTAGGGCCACGGCGAGTTGTACCAGTCGTTGTGCGCGGCGGGGTCGTCGTCGTCCGGCGTGCCCATGCGGATCTCGGGGTAGTGGCCGGGCGTGACGTGCGTCACGGCGTCCTCGCTGTTCTCGTCGATGGAGGGGTCGATGAGGATGAGCGGGCCGCCCGTCACGGCGTGGTGGGCGGAGGCGATGCAGGCGACCTTGCGCGAGCCGGGGACGGCGCGGATCTGGAACGTGCAGTGCGGGTCGGGCGTCTCGTTGCCCCAGAGCGCCTTCGGGTTCGTGCCGTCCGGGCGCATGGCCCAGAGGTTCTGGTGGCGCACGGCGTCGCGGTCGATGTAGTCCCAGCGCGCGAACATGAGCTCGCCGTTGTTGGCCATCGCGGGGAACCACTCGGCGACGTCGTTCCACGAGAGCTGGCGGATCTCCGAGCCGTCCGGGCGCATGCGGAACATCGTGTACGCCTGCCAGCGGTTCGAGTAGCCGAACCAGAAGCAGCGGCTCTGCGAGCGGCGGCGCGTGGACATGAAGGCGATGTCGCCGTCCGGCAGGAACTCCGGCATGAAGTCCTCGTAGACCCCCCGCGTGAGCTGCTTCAGACCCGAACCGTCCGGCGCGATCTCCCACAGGTGGTAGTAGTGGTCGTCGCCGCCCTCCTCGTTCACGCACATCGCGTAGGGGTTGAGCGGACCCTCCGTCTCCACGAACGCGAAGAGGATCCGGCGCGCGTCATACGAGAGGCGCGGCTCCAGGTAGCTGCCGGAGGGCATCCGCCCCGCGATCAGGTCGCGCGTCTTCATCGACCGTCCCGGCGCCTCCAGCGCGAACAGGCTTCCGCCCGGGCGCTGCCGCCAGCCGAAGTACTGCGCCACGCAGTGGTTCCACGTCGGGCTGCGGCGCGTGTTGAAGAGGATCCCCTTCGCGAGCGTCTCCTTCAGGCGCGGGTCGGCGAGGAGCTTCGCACGCCGCGCGACGCGCCCGCGCACGTAGGTATCCCAGCCATCGAGGGGACAGCCCCACTTCGCGTCGTCCTGCACCCATTCGGAAAGGACCGTGAGGAAGAGTTCGGCGTCGGGCATCGGGTCGAGGCCCTGGGCGAGCGCGGCGCACCGCGTCTCCACGAGCCCCTTCAGCGCGGGGAACGCATCGAGCGCGCGCGCCATCTTCTGCAGGCCCGCGAGCCACGTGCCGTCGAAGCGGAACGCGAACGCACGCGCGTCCGGCGCGGAACAGGCGACCGTCACACCGTTCGTGCCGGGCACGCACGTCCACGGCGCCGCCGTGTCGTAGCCAAGCACGTAGCCGCCGAAGCCGTCCTCGGGGTTGCCGTCCACGACGACCGCGAACGGCAGCAGCACCTCGGTGTCCGGCACGGCGTCCCGGAAGAAGCGCAGCGAGCGCCCGAACGTGTAGAGGCGCGGCTCGGTGACCGGGGCCTTGGGAAGCGTGCGGCCCTGCCACAGGCTGCGCGGATCGCGGCCGAGGGGGGGCTTCGCCCGTTCGGGCTCGGCGGCCGCCCAGTCGAGGCGCAGCCGCGCCGCGCCCGTGAACGCAAGGCCGTCCGCACCGAGCGGGCGGGACGCCGCCTGGGGCGACACGCCGAGGCGCGCGAAGGCGAGCGCGGCCTTCTGTCCGCTCCACGGGCGCGGGATCGGGTCGGAGACGTGCGAGAGCTTCGGATCGACGTCCCTGGGCGGCAGGCGCCGCCACGCGCCCGGCACGTCCACGGGCACCGTCTCGGGCCGCGCGAGCGCGAGCGACACCGCCGTCGCGTCGCAGATGTGCGAGCCGCGCGCGTCGACGCGCACCTCCACCGCCGCGTCTGCGCCAAGCTTCACGGCGGCGAGGCGGACCGTCCGGCGGACCTGGTCCGTCCCGGCTCGGAGCGTGAACCGCGCCCGTTCCGCGCCGGCCACGAGAAGCGTCACGTCGACGCCGGCCGTCTTCGGGTTCCCGTCACCCGCCTTGAGGGCGGCACAGGTCACCGTGACGTCGTAGGGGCCCGCCTTGGCCGGGGCATGGCGCAGGACGGCCGCGGCCTGCGGCGCGGGATGCAGCACCCACGCGCCGGCGGGCACCACCACGTCCAGCTTCCCCTGTTCGGAAACCTCCGCCTTCGTGACGTTGCGCAGCGCCATCGGGTAGGTCTCGCCCTTCAGGGCCGCGCCCACGAGCTTCCCGCCCGCGCGCGTGTAGGCGTCCAGCGGCGCATACGTCCCCTTCGCGAACGACAGCGTCTCCCAGGTTCCGTCGGCGGCGACCGCCACCAGGGGCATCAGGCCGACCAGCATCCAACTCAGCTTGCTCATATCCATCATCATCCTTGGCTTACCGAACAAACAACATTGTACCATTTGGCACATAGGCGGGGAAGTCCGCGCCCGTCACCTGAAGGCCGCACCAGAGGGCGGCTTCTCCCTCCGCCGCGCCCGTGAACGTGCCCGCCAGGGTGCCCTCCGCGTCCGCCGTCACCGCAAACTGCGCATACTCGCCGCCCGTGCGGAAGAACCACGTCCCCGTGGCCGCCTTCGCCTCGCCGCCGACGGTGAAGACGCCGGGCGCCGTGCCGTCCGCGCCGCGGCTGTAGAGCGTGAGGCCATACGACGCGCCGGGCGTCAGGCCCGTGAGCGTGAAGGCGACGGCGTCCGCCGCGGCGGACGAGGCGACGCCGTCCGCGAAGAGCGCATGCGACGGCTCGCCCGCCGCCGAAACGGCAAGCCCCTCCGTCCGCGCGAGCGTGAGGCAGACCGCCGTGCGGGTCGTCCCGTCCGAGCGGCGAAGCCCGCGTGCCCGCGCCTCCGCCGCGCCCGCGCGGGGCGTCCAGGCGTTCCAGAACGTGTTCGTGAGCCAGCCGACGCGCCCGTCGCCCGCGTAGGGCGTTTCGTCCGCGTCGAAGTCGACGGACACGACGTCGAGCGGCTCGTAGTCGACGCGCTCCAGGGCGAAGCGGCACGAGGAGAGGTCGCAGGAATGGTTCCCGACGGGGCCCGGCCCGAGCGCAAGCGAAAGGCGTTCGCCCGCGCGCAGCCACACGTCGCCCGCGTCCAGCGAGCCGACGGCCCCCTTTTCGACGGCGACGGCCGACACGGCATAGCGGTTCGAGGAGACCGTGACGACGCCGTCCACGCCGTCCGCGTAGGACGGCGTGTCGGCGACATGCCGCAACAGACCCGACACGCGGTAGACGCCGTCTGCCGGGGCCGTCCAGTCGAGACGCACATACGTCTTGTTGTTGCCCGGATGGAACATGAACTCGTCCGTGCCGGTTGAAACTGTGGCTCCGTCGATGGGAAACCACTTGGCCTGTGCGTCCATGTTCGCGAACAGGTAGGGCCAGGTCTGAGGATTCTTCACGGACCCCGTCCATCCGTCAATGGTGACCCAGCCCCGCCAGTCCTTCCATTTTCCATCCTGACCATCTTCGTCATACTCATGGGCGAACGGCGTAAGCGTCCCCAACGGCCCTGTGGACGTGCCGAGTTTCCACGTCGCGCCCTGTGCGTCCGTGAACGTCGCCGCATCCGGCGTCCCCGAACGCTTCGCGGCGACGAGGGCCGCATTCGCGTCCAGCTCGTACCGCTTCCAGTCCGTCACCTGGACCGCCCGCGTCTGGGCGACCGTGAACGTGAGTGCGCTCGCGTCGCCGGATTTGTTCCCATTCGCGTCAAGCCGCAGCTGGAGCGTCTCGCCCGCCACGCAGAACACGTTCGAGACGGCAAGAGTCGTCGCCGCCCAGTCCACTGTCTGCGTCGTCGAGAAGCAGACAACCGCGTTCGTGAACGTGACGAGCCAGGAGGGGCCCCCGTGGGCCAGCGCCGCCCGGATGCCGTCGCACCATTTCTCGTTTCCATCGTTGTTCGGAAAAACGTGCCGCACGTTCGCCTCGACCGTGTAGAAGCCCGTCTCGTTCGGCGTGAAGGCAAGGACATGCGGTTGCGTGTCGCCCGGATGGAAGTAGAGTTCACCGGGCCTGACCCATCCCTGCTCGGGGCCGAACACGGGCTCCGTCCCCGTATGGGCGAGCAAATAATAATACTTCTCCATCCAGCTTCCCTGGAGGGCGGCGTTCGCCCCTGCCTTCACGCCGTACTCCATCATCCGCTGCGTGCCGTCGGCCTGCTCGACGTAGAACGCCCACGTCCCCTTCCCGCTCGCATCCGCGCGGGGATTGGCGTGGGCGTCGTCCGCCGCGAAGGCCGCCACTGCGCCCGTCGCCGCCGCCGTCCACTGGGGCATGTTGTCTTCAGCCAACATGGCAGACGAAAGGACGGCCAAGGCCGTGAGGGAGGCCCATTTCATACACCCCCCCCCCTTTTTTTTCTTTGTTGTTTTTGTCGGGTGGACGGCAGATGCTCAACACACGATGTTTGCATGGTTCCTCTTCCTTTCCGTTCATCAGTCCTTTGTCGTGATGGGGTTCGCTCCGCACATGGTCGCGCCCTGCGTGCGTATTCTACCAAATCGTGGATGAGCCGCACCAACCGTTATATAACGGTTTGTGAAAAACCTGTTCGGTTTAACCTAAAAACGGCAGTAGGGGCGAATTTTTTCTCACGCAGAGGCGCAGAGAGGCAGAGAATGCTGAGAAAATTGCAAATTTGTAGTTTTATCGCAGTGACCCGAACAATTTGTTGTTTCACCCTTTAGGTGATGTTTTGCTTCAAGTAAATTTGATGCATAGTTCATTGTATTCGCAAGATTCCGAGCATTCTCTGCGCTCTCGGCCTCTCTGCGTCTCTGCGTGAGACATTCAACTGACGAATCTAGGTTTAAGTAGCATATCGGGGATTTTGGGTTTGTGAGCCGCAAAGGATCGCCCTTATTCCGTTGCCGCATCCAGAGCGGGTGGGGACGAAGGGAAGGCGGCGAGGTCGAAGTACGTCCGGTCGTGGACGTCGGAGGAATAGCGGACGAGCGACAGGCGGCGGCGTTCCCGCCCCCGGTTGCGGTTCCGGAACGTCGCCTCCACCGTCCGGCGCGCGGCGTTCCAGACGGGCGGCTCGGCCGCGTCGAGATCCCAGAGATCGACCTCGTGGTCGCCCTCCGCGCCGTCGCCCATCGCGAGCGCGTACACACACGGCCCGCGCATCACGGCGACGCGCCCCTCCTGCGCCCGGCACCCCGGCACGAGCCGGATCGGCATCGGCAGGTCGAGGACGACGCGCACGGGCTTGGCGAACGACCGCTCGACGTCGAACCACCCCGGTGCGGCGGCCCGCGCCGGTTCGCCTGCGGCGGACACCATCGCGTTCGTACACCAGGCGGGGATGCGCAGACGGAGGACGCGCCCCTTCATCGCGACGTCGAGCACGACCCGTCCGTCGTCCGGATAGGCCGTCCGCATCGTCACGGCAACGTCCTCGGCCTTCAGCGCCGCGTCCGCATAGAGGTTGACCGCCAGGCCGTCCTGCATCCTGAAGAACACGGCATCCGGGATCTCGAAGACTTCACGCTTGTAGTTGTTGGGGCAGCAGTAGGTGTCGCGGTCATACCACGGCGCGCGCTCGTTGAACGGCGTCCAGTAGCGGTACCTGAGTCCGTCCGCCGACTGCGCGGAGAAGAAGGCGTTGAACATCACGCGCTCGAAGAGGTCGCCACACGCCGCATCCGGCGCGCGTTCGAGCGCCTTCGCCGCAAGCCGCATGAGGTAGGCCGAGGCGCACGTCTCGCCCCACTTGCCGAGGCCGGCCTGCGTGGCGTCCCACAGTTCGCCCCAGCGCGGCGTCCCGGTGATCGAGCCCGTCACGGACAAGTAGGGTCCGCGCGCACGGCGCAGCGCCTCTTCGGCGGCGGCGGACAGAGCGGCGCGCGTCGGCAGGTCGGCCTCCACGGCATCGGCGTACTGCAGCTGCGCAAGCGCCCGCGCGAGCCAGGTGTAGACGTGCTGGACGCCGTTCACCTTCACCTTCCGGTCGTAGGCGTCGATGCCATCGCCGATGGCCGCGCTCTTCTCCAGCCAGTCGCGGTAGCGGCGGTCCTTCGTCTCCTCGTACAGGAGCAGATAGGCGGTCTCGCTGCCAAGCGTCGGGAACGCCCCGTCGGCGATCAACGCATCGCCCAGCCGCCGCGCCGTCTCCAGCGACGCGGCCGTGCCGAACCAGCGGTGGTCGCGGCAGAGGGCCTGGATCAGGTACGCCCCTTCGTGGTTGTCCCAGAAGCCGGGCGCGCCGCTGAACATCGTGATGCGGCCGTCCGGCGACTGGAGTTCGTCCAGTTCCGCCAGGAGGCGCGTCTTGGCGCGCACCGTCTCCGCGCCGCCGATGCCGTGCGCCGCCGCCGTGACGAGCGCGTCGAGGAACATGCCGTAGCCGGCGAAGCCGCCCGGTTCGTCCGGCTTCGCCTTGCGGTGGCGGAAGTGCCGCGTGAACGTGCCCTCGATGTCCGTGTGATGCAGCATCTTGCCAAGCGTCACGGACATCCGGTGGCCGACCTCGCCGCCCACCGTCACCTCGCCGGGACGGAACGGCGCCAGCAGCGCCGCGCCGGCAAACAGCACGTTGATCACGCCACAGAACATGTTCCACTCCCTGCCGCCTTGTCGTCCTCAAGCAGGAATTCAGGCAAATATCGATGCTTGACGCCGTTGCGCGAGAAGTTGACGCGATCCAACGAGAGGACGAGCTTGTCGTACTGGTCGGGAATCGCCTCCAGGGCCGAAAACTCGCGTTCGCGCGTCGCGGAGTCCGCCATCAGGTAGCACACCTGGACGTAAAGGCGGTCGTCGCCGTTCTGGCAGACGAAGTCCACTTCCCGTTCGCGGACGCGCCCAACCGTGACATGCCAACCGCGCCGCACCAGCTCGCGGTAGACGACGTTCTCCAACAAACGGTCGATGTCCTCGCCGCGCGAACCGCCGATGACGGCCCGGCGCAATCCAAGGTCGCAGACGTAGTATTTCTCGTCGACGGACAGGATGCGTTTGCCGATGAGATCCTCTCGCGGAACGCGCGTCACGAGAAAGGCGTCTTCGCAGGCACGCAGATAGGTGAGAATCGTCTCGACGGTCGTCGTGCGCCGCTCGCTCTTCAGGAACCGCACGATGCTGCGGGCGGAGAAGACGTGCCCGATTTCGGCCATGGCATAGCGTACGATGCGGTCGAGGAGATCGACGTCCCGTATCTGCAGCCGCCGCATGACGTCTTTCGAAAGAATCGCCCAATAGAGGTCTTCCAGATAGGAGCGCGAAGCCGACGCATCGTATCTCACCTGGGGAAGGAACGGAAGCCCCCCGCAGTCGAGATACCTGTCGAAGAGGTCGGCGATTGCGCGTCCACCCCAAAGATCCGCCGTCGCAAGCTTGAACTCACTGAACGAAAAGGGCGCGACCTTGAACTCGACGTAGCGTCCCGTCAGATAGGTCGCAAGCTCGCCGGAAAGCAGCTTGGAATTGGACCCCGTGATGAAGATGTCGGCGTTCTTCCGCTTGCGGAGGGAGTTGACCTGCAGCTCCCATTCCTCGACATCGTGAACCTCGTCCAGAAGAATGACAACCCGCCGCCCCTTCGCCGCCTCCAGCCGCGCATCAAGTTCATTGAACAACACGTCCTTGGCGAGATAGCGCGCATTGCGGCGGTCTTCGAGATCCAGATAGAAGATTTCCGCCGAAGGATCCTGGGTTTGGATTTCGTCCCGCACCTGTTCCAGAATGACCGACTTGCCGCTACGGCGCATACCGGTGATGACTTTAATGACATCCGTTCCAATAAAGGGACGAATCAGATCCAAATAATGTGTGCGGGGTATCATGTCAAGGGTTCTCCAACGGGCGAACGTCATTCTACCATTTCCATAGCCGACGAACAATCTCAAAAAGCCGATTCTGTCGGCTATGGCAGACAAAATCGACTCAACCAGGAAAATTGACGGCCATAGCCAAATGGGCGAGGGATCCGCGACCACGACGCCGCCACACGGGAGGGACGCGCTTGTCGCGTCCGCGACCACGACGACGCCGCACGGGAGGGACGCGCTTGTCGCGTCCGCCCCCACACCGCCGGTCCACCCCAAGAGGGACGCGCTCCGTCGCGTCCGCGCCCACCCCCGGTCGCGCAGGAGCGCGCCCCTCCCGCCCCCGGCGCGTGGCGCTGTGGAGCCTGCCGCCTCGGAGGCCAAGGACGGACGCCTCACTTCACGATGATGCAGAACCCAAGACGGAACTTCAGCAGAACGCAACCATCCTCAACCTCAAACCGATAGCTTCCCGGCGCCGCAAACGGAACCGTCCATGTTGACAGGGCCTCCACGTCTTCAAACCCGTTTGCCCGTAGGACCGTGAACACCCGCGCACGCGCCAACGTCTTCAGCAACCCCTCCTTGTCATCGGCAATACGGACAACGGCGTGGGACGGCAAGGCGGTAACGCGCGAGATGTCCGCCACCGGAAGGTCGGGACGCTTCGCATCGACGGAGAGGACGCACCCGTCGGCAAGTGCAAGCGCCCCTTCCCCGGAGAACGTACCGGTGAACGCATCGACCGCCGAGAGGACAACGGACGCCCCGTTGGCGAGTTCGACACGGCCCGCGCCCGACAACGAGCCGACTGTGTGCCCGGGCCCCTCGAACCGAAGTGTCGCCCCCTCCTCGACGCATACCGGTGAATCCGGCGCCGTCGCCCGACCCGCACGCACCCCGTCGCCAAAGTGCAGCTTGCGGGTAAGCAACAGAACCTCCTCCTCCGACAGCGCGCCGTCAAAGACCTGAACGTCGTCCACAAGCCCCTGGAACCGGCGCGTGTCCAGCGCATCGGGCCGATACCCCACGAAGACGCTCCCGCTGGCCGGAAGCTCCACGTCGACATCGGTCTTGGAGACGGTCTTGACGCCGTCACGGTAGCCGACGAGCAACCGATGGTCGGCATCATAGGTGAAGACGTAATGCGAAAGCGAACTCGCCTCTTCAAGCGCATGCGCGTGGTCTGGCCCACTCGCGTAGGTATCGAACTTATTGGCGACACCGGCCTGCGTCACCGTAACGCCCACGCGGGAGGGATGCGCGTTGACGCCGATCCTGAAAAAGGCATTCGCCCTTGAAAGGTCGCCGAACGCAAATGGCGCAACACCCTCCGTACCCCCGCCGACCGCCATCCGGATCGACACGGAGAAGGAATGCCGCCCCACCGGGAATGCCGCCGGGAACGCACCTGCGTAGGAAAGAAAACCCGCCGCGTCCGACAGGCTCCTGTACGCGCTCCCCCACGTATGGTCGGTCGACGCAATGTCCACGGGGCCCCGGGCCTCCAGATCGAGAACCGCCTTGGCGTCACGGCCGGGTGTCGCCGCCTCGTCGAACGCCCAATGCACAACGGGCTCCGGGACGCGGACATCCGCCGTCGCCTGGAGGGGATTGTCGTACAGGCCTTCGATCTCGTCTGCGGACAGTTCGCGGTCAAAGACCAGAACCTCGTCCATGTCCCCGTCGAAGGAGGCCCCCCACGATCCTTCCACGAAATCGCCGAGGACGAGCGGCTGCGAAACGAGATCGGATTCCGTCCCCGCCGCCTTCGTGTCCTTCAGCGCCTTGTTCACGTAGAATTTCCGCGACCCATCGGCCGCCTGCACAAGAGCGAGATGACACCACGTCCCGGTCTGGCTCCCTCCGAGGCCGACATAGCCAAAACCGCTGACGTTCATGATTTCCGAACGGCCCTCCACCATCGCCATGCCGAACCGTGCATCGGACTGCTTCGGCGCACCAACCACAATCACCCCCGCGTCCGATGCCGCCTGGGTCGGACGGATCCACAGGGAAACCGTAAACGGGACACGCCCCGAAAGCGGGAGATCCCGCGACGACCGAAGACACGGGTCGGGCTCGAATCCCCCAGGAATGCGCCATCGAACGAATAGCGGGCGACGAGACCGTCCGGAAAACACGTGCGCCGGTCGTTGCGCAGCGTTAGCGTGCCGGCGGCGACATGGGTCGGTCCACGGTAGCCGTTGACGCCGTTCAGAACCAGCGTCCTGCCCGGTGCGTCAAGCGTCAGACCGCCTTCGCCCCGAATGGCCGCCCTGAAGAGCATCGTTCCGTTCGACGCAGCCTTCGCGCCCGACACCGTCGCGACGGCACCCGCTGGAATCGACAGGCCGCCGCTCGTCCCGAGACCCGAAATCGAACCGAAGACCTGGTCGCCGCCAAGGGCCAGGATGCCGTTGTCCTTCGCCACAAACGCCGCGTCCCGACCAAGCGAACACCCATCCCCGAACGCCAGCGAAGCGTTCCCCAGCTCCAGGGTTCCTGTGAAGTCCGGGAAGGAGGCGGTCGCGGAAATGTCCTTTCCGCCGCTGAACGCGATCGTGCCCGTTCCCGTGACGGCACCGGCCATCGTGTAGCCACCGGACTCCCCGCCGCAGACGGTCAGCGTCCTGTCGCCGAGCGCGACACATGACGTGGCATCGACAACAAGCGTGCCCAGTTTCGTGCCGTTGGCCAGAGGTCTCAGGACCGAACCGCCTCGGAGCACGAACTGCGCCAGAAGCAGATCGGGATAACCGCGCGCCAGTTCGACAACCGTGCCGCCCTCGATGTTCCACGCACGGTTCGCCGACTGGAAATCCGCCGCGTCAAGCCGCAGCGTCCCGCCGCCGGAAACGGTCGTCGTGCCATAATCCGACCACATGCCCCGATAGACCTGTTTGAGCACGAACGTCGTCGAAGCGGGAATCGTCCAGGTTCCGTGCAAAGCCGATGCCGCCACCGTCGACGACAACGTCACCGTCCCCTGTCCGGCCCCCAGCACAAAGCCCCCGATGGACGACACCTTGTCGTTGACCAGGTTCGCGCCGTCCTCCGCAGCCGAGAGGTCGTAGACGTGCGCCTTGGCGAAATCAACTGTTCCGCCGTCCACCCAATTGGCCAGATCGGACCAGCGGGAACCGTCCCCCGCGCCCGACCACTTCACCGTCCCGCCCGAACAGACGGCGACTCCCATCCAGAAGAGCAGCCCCAGTACCCTGGCCCCGTTCTTCGTCAGAACAACGACTTTTCTATTTTTTTTCTTTCATCGCTTTCCCTCTCATTTATCGAGCAGATCGGAGTTGCAGAGCATGAAGTACAGCACCGTGTACTGGTCGTTGTCCCACGGGTCCGGTCCCTCGGCGGGCATCGCGTACGACAGATCGCGGTTGCCCCTGTCGATCAGCGTCACCGTCACCGGCAGGTACCATGCCGCCGTGCCGAAGCCGTCCGCACGGAAAAGCCCCAGGCAGTTGCGGAAGCTCCGGCGGGCACGCTCCAGCCACCGGTCGTCGCCGAAGACGCGGTAGGCGAGCGCATAGCCGTTCGCCGACAGTCCCGCATGGTAGTGCAGCGTGTCGCCGTACAGGCGTTTCCCGCCGAACCAGTATCCGTCCCAGTGCCGGATCGGCACGCCGCCGCTCCGCCAGTCCGGCTGGTCGCCGTCGAACCGCACGAGCATCCGCAGCTGCCGGCGAAGCCCGTCCAGCACCTTCGGATCCCGTTCCACGAACAACCAGTACTGCGCGAGCAGCGCCACCGCCGGCGTCACGATCGTCTGCTCGAACTTCACCTCGTGCGGCGGGTAGTCGATGCCGTTCTCCAGGATGCGGTCGACGTGGCGCCGGTACTGGCGGGACAGTTCAGCCACGTCGATCCCCTCCTTCCGCGCCGCGACGATCGACGCCGCCACGGCGCCCGCCCCGTTGGCGTAGAACTTCCAGCCGCCGGCCTCGTAGTACGCCAGCAGCACCTTGACCGCCGTGCGGAGATACGACGGGTCCCCGTGCAGCCGGTAGAGTTCCAGCATGAGCATGGCGCAGTTCGGCGCGTTGTAGAGGCGGCGTACCGACGGGTCCTTCCCGATCGTGTTGTAGGACATCCCCGTGTCGCGGTCGATGAACTCGCGGAAGACGAACGCCTCGTACCGGTCGAAGGCCTCCCGCACCTCGCGGTCCTCGTGCGTCTGGAGCCACCGCGCGATGAGCAGGCCCATGCCGAGCCGTTCGCGGCAGGCGTTGTGGTCGCCGAAGCGGTCGTCGAAGTACTGCCGCCCGGACGCGCCGTCGTAGATGAGAAACGCCCCGTAGAGCGGGCTCTCACGGTCGAGGCACTGCTGTTTCCGAACGATGTGCCGGACGCACCGCGCGATGAGCTCGTCCCGTCCGCACGGGGCGACATTCAGCCGCACGCCGTCGACGACCCTCTCGCCCGGCTTGTCCGCCGCGATCTTCCGGACACCCGCCGCATCGGTGATCTCGAACGTCTCCCCCGGGTAGCACGTCTCGTAGCGGACCCGGACCGGCGGCACGAACGTCCCCTCCTCGACGGCGGCAATCCGCCATGCGAACGCCCGCCTTTCGCCGCGCTTCAGCGTGAAGGGCGCCGGATGGAGGACGATGTCGCCCCGGTCGTTCGAGTACTCGGCCTTGATGCGCCGCACCGAATAGCCGTCAAGCGCCCCCTCGGTCATCCGCAGGACAAGCTCCGGCGAATCGGGCGACATGCGCAGCGCATGCACGTAGGCGTTCGTGCCGAGCGCGTGGACGTGTGCGTGGCAGCGCAGCCGGTTGCAGATGTCGGCGGAATGGTAGGAGTCGTTGAAGGTCGCGAGGATGCCCAGGTGCCCCTTCAGGAAATACCGGGGACCGTAGGCGGTGTTCTCGAACTCGTAGCGCTCGTCCAGCACACCGCCCGCCACACGCCGCGTCACCGTCGCCAGCAGCCCCTTGCCGTCCGCATAGCGGGAAACCGACGTGCCGTTGGTCTCGACGCGCCCGAGGAACCGCAGGAGCGGCGGATTGAAGAACGCATCGTCCTTGGTCGCCCAGGTGATTTCCGGCGAAAAGCTCCGGATCGTCCCCCAGGTGCCGGTTCCCTCCACCCAGTTCATGCCGTTGGTGTCGCCGGCGAGGACGAGCGACTTCACGCCGCCGTTCGCCTCGTCGTACGCCACGAGCAGACGGGGGCCGCCGGCGTTCGCCGCAAGGGCCGCCGCGAGGATGCAGAAGCGTGACAGGTTCCCGGAAAGCATGGTGACGTTCATGTCTTTTTCCCCTTGGGGGCCCTGGCGTTCCCGTTCTGCGGACCGCGCGCCCCGGCCGTTGCGGACGTCGATTCGCGGACGACCAGCTCCGCCGCGGGCACGAGATGGAGCGGTTCCTGCTGCGGGCGGGCGATCCGGGAGAGCAGCCGGTCGAACGCCGTCCGCGCGATCAGGTCGCACGGCTGCCGGATCGTCGTCAGCGCGGGCGAGGAGAGACGGGCAATCTGGACGTCGTCGAAGCCCGCGAGGCGGACGTCCTGCGGCACGCGGTGGCCCAGCGCCGTCAGCGTCTTCAAAAGGCGCGCCGCCAATACGTCGTTCTCGCAGACGAAGGCGTCGGGGCGCGGACGCCGCGCCATCACGCGCCGGACCGCCTCCACGTCGAGCGGATCGGCCAGCACCACGTTCGAGGGCCGCCACCGGAGCCCGTTCGCGAGGACGGCGTTCCGCACGCCGAGCGCGCGGTTCCGGACGTTATGCACCCAGTTCGCGCGCAGGAGGAAATGGATCGCCTTCGCCCCGCAGTCCATGAGGTGCGCGGCCAGCCGCTCCCCGGCCCCGACGTTGTCGATCGACACGAGATCGTAGCGGCTGCGCGCCGGCGCCGTGACGATGTCGCCGTCCAAGAGGACGACCGGGATCCCGGCCCGCGTGAAGGCGGCGAGGGTCCGGGCGTTGATCGCCGAGGCGTTTTCCGAATATTCGAGCGGCTGGAAGATGACGCCCGCCACCTTGCGCCGGATGAACCGCGCCGCGACCTCGACGGCCTCCCGTCCGTTCTCGGCCGAGTCGGGCGACCAGACGCCCTCCATCAGGACCGTGTAGTCCGCCACGTGCGCGGCCCTGAGCAGGGAGGCGACGATCGGCTGGAAGAACTCGGACGAGTAGGAGATGCCGGGGATCATCAGCCCCACGAGCCGCGACCGCGCGCCGCTCGTGAGGAACGTGCCCGCGCCCGCGCGCGTGCAGACCAGTCCCTCCGCCTTCAGGCGGTCGAAGACCTTGACGGCCGTCGGGCGCGAGACCGCGAACCGGCGGCTCACCCCCATGATGCTCGGAAACGGGTGCGCCGACGAATACTTGCCGCCCAGGATCTCGGCCCGGAGGACGTCAATCGCCTTGAGGTACTTTGTGTCCGGCTTCGCCATACGTCCGCATTCTAGCAAACCGAAAAGAAATTGCGGGAACCGTTATATAACGGTTTCCGCATAAAACCACCGTCATGGACGGAATGCCCTACTTCAGCAGATCGCCGACTTCGAGCGCGATCGCCTCGGCCATACGCGCATGGCCGGCGGTGGACGGATGCAGGCGGTCCGTCTTCGGGTTGCTGATCCACGCATCCTGCGCGCGGACGTTCGGGAAGAGGCCCGACACCGCGTGGAGGTCCACCACCTTCACCGCCCAGACGTTCCCCGCCTCCTTGACCGCCGCCACGTAGTCGTCGAGGAAGAGACCGCGCCCGTTCGCATATGACTCGTCCGGCTGCACGTTCTTCGGCCCGAACGACGCATACCCCCGGTGGACGGGCGTGAGGAGGACGATCCACGCCTGGGGGAAGTTCTCCCGCAGATAGGAGAGCGCGAGGTTGATGCGTCCCCGGAACGTGCCCGCGTCGAAGCAGAACGTCCGCTTGCGCAGCCTGACCTCGGCGCCGTTCTTGTTCACCGTCTCCTCGCCGAAGGTGTACCAGTCGCCGAGCGGAACGCCGCCATTGAAGTCGTTCGTGCCCGCGAAGACGAACACGACGTCCGCCCCCTCGGGAAGATCGGCCTTGGCCTTCTTCGCCTGGGCGACAATATGGCTCATCTGCTGGCCGTTGACGCCGTAGACGCGCGGCGTGAAGCCGTAGCGTTCGCCGAGGAACCCCCAGTAGTTCGTCTTACAGCCGACGTGGCATTTGTCCGTAATCGAGTCCCCCAGGAAGACGACGCGCTTCGCGGAAGCCGCACACGCCATTCCGGCGAGGAGGGCACTGCATGCAAGGATGGTGAGATGTTTCATGATGCCTGCATTCTACCACATCCCCGCCGCCCGACGCAACGAAGGGATGCGGATGAATTAAGTCGCCGCTGCGCGACGTTAAGTGGTTGAATCGCCCGTACCCGTGGCCTATCTGAAAATCACGGTCGTGCCAATGGCGGTGCGCACCATCACGCGGCCGTCCTCGACGACGACGCGCGAGGCGGGCGATGCACCCTTCAGTGCCCAATCCAACCCCTCGGCAAGTGCCGCGTCGCCCGCGTAGGTGAAGAGCGTGAATGTGGCCGGCATCCTCGCCGGAACGTCGACGAGTTCAAGGACGGGACGGCCCTCCGCGCGGAACGTCCCCAGTGCGACGGGCGCGGCTTGCCCGAGGCTCGCCCGCACCGTCCCGCCGCTCCGCAGCCACAAATCGTCGAACGCCGTCGGCCGTGCGACGGCGAAGTCGAGGACGCCGCCCGCACCGACGCCGAGCGTCCCCTTCACCGTGCCCGCCACCGTGAGCCGCTGGCCGTCCTTCAGGGTAAACGGCGCCCTCTCGGCGACGGGCAGCACGAGCGCCGCGCCGGCGGCGACGGCGATGTTCGTCGCACCGAGACCGAGCCGGCCCGACGCGAAGGCCGCGTGGGCGGAACGGGGTGCCGGCGGTACGGCGAAGCGGTCCGTCCAGCCGTCGAGCAGCGCCTGCTTCTCGGCCTCCGAGAGGACCCGGCCGTAGAGGCGGAAGGCCGCGATGTCGCCCTGGAAGAACGCATCGCCGTTCATCGAACCGATCAGGACGCGCATCGCCTCGCGCGGCGTGGCGGGCGAACACGCCTGCTGCCTTTCCGGCACGCCCACGCCGTCCACCTGGACGTGTCCGACGCCCGCGTCCGTGTCGAACGTCGCGATGAGGATGTGCGGCTCGCCGTCATTGAGGTCCCGCGCACGGTTCGCGAAGTTGTGGTCTCTCTTTCCGGCGTTCCGCCCGCCATACCCGGCGAGGATGCGCCCCCGCTCGTTCCAGAACGTCACGCCCCAGTCCGCGCGGTCGACGCCCGGCAATTCCGCGCCGAAAAGCGCGCGGCCCCGGAAGAACTGCCGATCCGTGCCGGGATGGTCGGTATCGCCCGTGCGGAACACCATCGCGACCGTCCAGGCCGTCCGGCCCGAGACGGGCGAATCGGCGGCGGGGATGCCGAGCGCCGCGCTGCCGTTGAAGCGGACGACGGGGTGGCCGTTCAGCGCGCCCTTCACGAGGCGCGGCGCCTGGATGCCGCCGTTCTCCGCCGTCGCGAGATCCGCCGTCCCCGTCATCCGCAGCCGTCCCGTCGCGAGGTCGGCGACACGCGCGCCGTTGAGGGAAGACCAGCTTTCCACCGCCGCGCCGTCGTCGAGCGTGGCGAGCGAGGCGGCGTCCCAGGCGGTCGCCCCGTCGTCGGGCATCGGCGCCTCGGTCGCCGTCTGCGCGAGTTCGCCCTTCAGGGCGTCGTCCGCACCCGTCCCGCCCACGTCGCTGGACGCGCCGTACTTCGCGGCGAGCGTTGCGCCGAGGCCCGCGCGTTCGCCGGGCGTGAGGGCCTTGTCCGGATAGAAGCGGATCTCCGCGATCGTGCCGATGAACGCAAAGTGCTTCGGACCGTTGTCGCCGATGTTCTGCACACCGAAGTAGATGTCCGCCTTGTTGCGCGGGCTCTTCGTCCCCGCGTCGAGGGCCACCGTGTCGCGCCGCACCTCGCCGTCCACGACGAGCGTGCGCGTGCCGTCCGCGTCGAGGGAATAGAAGACGACGTGCGGCACGCCGTCCGCCGCGTTGGCCCGCTGCGCGAAGAGGCACGAATCCCTGCCGCCCTTGACGCCGAGCCCCGCGCCGAAGTGTCCGTTCTGGTCGAAGACGAGGCCCCAGTCGTTCACGACGCCGGCCTCCTCGCGGCCGAGGACGCCGCGCGCCAGATACCAGGGGGGTCCGCTGCCGAGGCCCTTCTCCGACGTCTTCAGAACGACGCAGACCGTCCAGTTCGTCGCCCCCGCGAGCGGGTTCAAGTCCGCCGCCACCTTGAGGGCGGACTGGTTGAACGCCACGCCCGCGTGGCCGTTGAAGGCGTTCCGCTCCACCGTCGGCTTCGTGACGGCCTCGCCGTTCTTCGAGATCCCGTCGTAGACGGCGGACCGCGCGCCCGTCGTATCCGGCCACGTTTCGATCTCGGCGCCGTCGTCCAAGTCCCGCACGGCGTCGTCGGCGCGCCAGAGCCAACAGGTCTCGCCGTCCACCGTGTCGTCCGCCGAAGCCGCGCCCATGAGCTTGAGCGCACCCGCCTTCACGTCGATCCGCCCCCGGTGGCGCGTGCCGTCCAGGACGGTGAGCGTGCCGGAGCCGGACTTCTCGATCGCGCCCGATCCCCAGAGCGGCGCGGCGAACGTGACGTCGTGTTCGCGCGTATCGACCGTGAGCGGAACCGTATTCGAGGGGATCACGAAGTCGAGTTCGCTCGTGAAGGGAGCGGAAGCGGCAAGCGTGCCCGACTTGAGGGAGACGCGGTAGCGCGCGTTGCCGGCGGCGGAACCGTCCGCCGCCACGTTCCACCGCGCCGCGTTGAGGTTGAAGCCACGCGCGCCAATGTCGAGAAGACCGCCGTCCAGCGCCACGCTCGCCCAGGCGTTTGTGAGGAATGTCGAGGAGGCCGCGCTGTCGCCCGCCAGGGGGCCGAAGGCGATCTGCGACGTCCTGACCGTCCCACCCGTCTGCCGGAAGGATGCCGATGCGGACGGGATGTCAACCGCCCAGTTCGCATCCCGCCGGTTCCTCACGAGGACGATTCCGTTTCCAGACGCCGTAAGGGTACCGCCCTCGACCGCGAGATCCACATGGCTCGCGGGCGCGCCGTTTGCCCGGTAGGCGATGCTGACCTCGTCCGCCTCGACGGTCCCACCCGTCAGGCGAAACTCCTGGTTCGTCGCCCAGTGCGTACTCGCACCGTGGCCAAGCGCGAGCTGTCCTGTCCTGATGAATCCCCTCTTCATCGCATAGAGCGAAGGATTCGAACTGAAGCCGACCTGCACCTGCGACGTGACGGCGCCGCCGTTCTGCGTGAACGAACCCGTGTCGAGGACAAGCCACCCCTGTCTCGCGCTCGCGCCCGAAAACGTGTCGCCGTCGTTGAAGGCGACGTGCGCCGGACCGGGGAACGTCGCGAGCAGCATGGCGTCCTCCTCCAGGCGGACGAGCCGCTTTGGAAAGATCTCGGCCCAATCCGCCGGGCCGCCGAAGCACAACTCCAGACGCCCGTGTCCCATCTCGACGTCCTGCGCCCAGGGCCCCTTCTGCCTGAGCTGCACGCAGTTGAAGGTGTTCCGGTTGCGCGAGCCGTAGCGGATCGTGCCCCCGTAGTTCGGCGGCACGTTGTGGGTGAGATAGCAGTCGTTCGTCATCGCGAGGTAGGCCGTGCCGGAGATCGTGCCGTTGAACGTCACGGACTTCTCATCGGCGAACAACCATGCCTGGTTGGCAGCGGTCGCAAGATGCACGTTCACGGTAAGGTTCGAAGCGGCACCCGGCAGACGGTGCGTGCGCAGACCCGACGCGCCGAGCGTGAGCGTCGTCCTCGCCGCCGTCTGCGCGTTCGTGCCCCAGAGCGTCGCGTTGGGCGGCAGGTTCGTGAGGACGAGCCCCGCAAGGGCAAGGTCCGCCGAGTTCGTGACCGCCGTCGCATCGCGCAGCTTCGCGAAGTCGACGACCGCCACCGCATCGTCGCCCGGCACCGTCCCGCCGTCCCAGTTCCCGCCGACGGAAAGATCCGTCGACACCGCTCCTGTAAACGTCGCCACCCGGCCGGCAAGGGCCCCAGACACCAGGGCCCACGCCCACACCGCCGCCACAGTCATTTTTACGTTCTTCATACGCCCTCTCTTCCGTAAAGTCGACACCGCACCAGGCGCTTATTATCACACCCCCCGCCCGAATCGTCAAGCCGGTTGTGAATTTTTTTGAAGGGTCGCGCAGGAGCGCGACCCTCCCGAGGCGGCCAATCGGTCCGTCAGCGGATGACCTTCACCTCGTGGCGGCGGAAGGCGAGGCGCTGTGCGCCGATCGCCACGGTGGCGGGCGTGTCGCCGGTGTTGACGGCGATGAGGATGTCCTTGCCGTCCACGGTCTTGCGCCACCACTCGACTTTCGACGCGCCGTCCACGGCGGTGCCGGTCGTGACGGCCCCCGGCGCGGTGACGAGGGGACGGAGGGCGCCGAGTTCCTTCACGACCTTCACGAGGTTGGCCCAGGCGGCCGGGCACTGCGCGGCGGAGTAGAAGTCCTTGCTGTCGCGGGCGAACCACCACCACCACACGCCGTTGCATTCCTTCACGATGCCGAGGAAGGCGCAGGCGCGGAGGAAGTCGTAGTCGCGCGCGAACTTCGCGGGGTCGGGCGTCACGCCGCGCCGCCGCGCCGCGCCCTGGACGCCGTCGTTGCAGTTGACGAGCAGGGTGATCGGCGAGGCGTTCTTGAGGAAGCGACGATGCTCGTCGATCTGTCGGACGACGCCCGCCGGGTCGCCATAGGCCTGGGTCCAGTGCGTGTCCCACGTGCGGCGGTAGTTGATCATCGTCTTGTTCCACGTCGTCATCACCACGGGATGGTAGGGGTCGAGCGCCCGCACGAGGTCCGCACACGCGGTGAGGCGTTCGGGCGAAACGTACTGGGAGAGGATCTCGGGCTCGTCGAAGAGGTACCAGCAGAAGAGGGCGGGGTGGTCCGCCAGCATGCCAACGCGGCGCGCGATGTGCGAGAAGTCGCCCTGGACGATACCCGTGCCCGTGTGCGTGCCACGGTCGAAGCCGATGAAGGCGCGGAGGCCGTCTGCGGCCCAGCAGGCGTCCAGGTAGGCGCGGCAGGCGACGTCGTTCGTGCTGCCCTCCCAGCGGTAGGTGTGGACGACGTCGAAGCCGCTCGCGCGCACCTCGGGCATGTCGCGCGGCGTGACCTCGTAGATGCCGAGCGGGAAGATGCGGCGCCCGGCCTGCACGTAGTCGCCGTGCGCGTCGACGACGACGGCGTTCGTCGGCTGGGGCGCATTCAGGAGCCAGAACGGGCGTGCCGTGCGGTTGCCGGCGGCGTCCGTCGCGATGAGCGTCCCCTCCGTGAGGCCACGCGGCCAGCCGCTGGCGGGGGCCGCGAAGGTGACGGCGTAGACGCCGTTCGAGCCGGGGGCGCCGCAGGTGCCGCGCGCGGCGCCGCAGGTGACGACGGGGGGCGTGGCGCCGTCGTCCTGCACGACGACGGTGAAGGGCGCGTTCGCCGCCGTGACGCGGCAGGCGACAGTGCGGATATCGGGCGGCAGGCAGTCGCGGTCCTTCGGCGCGGTCTGCCGGAAGGCGCGCGCGGCGGCACGCTGGGCGCCGGGGGCGCCGGCGCGCCAGTACCAGGTGCCGGGGTCGAGCGGTTCCTTCAGCTGGAAGAACGTGACGCCGGGAATGGTGTAGGTGCGCGTCGCGTTGGCGGGGAAGGACGGGTCGCGCGCGAGCTCCACGGTGTAGGTACGCGCGCCGGGCAGGTCGCCCCACGTGAAACGCGGCGTGTTGCAGGCGAACGCGGCGTCGACCGCCGGTTCGTGCATGTCAATCGTCCGCTCGATGGCGGTGAAGGTGAAGTCGTCGAACCAGGCCTTCCCCGCGCCGCGCAGCGCGAGGTAGATCTGCGCGTAGCCTGCGTCGTCCGGGGCCTTGAGATGGGCGCAGGTGGCCCGGTGCCAGTCCTTCGTGCCGAACGAACCGCAGGCGTATTCGCCGGCGGCCATCCACTTGCCGTTTTTGTCGGACCATTCGACGATGAGGCCGGCGCCAACGGAGGACATGCGGCCCTTGCGGTCCGTCACGTTCTCCGTCTTCACGAAGCAGTCGGCGCGGTAGAGGCCGCCGCCGACGATGGGGATGCGGCGGGTGATGTAGACGCCGTCCTTCATCGGGTCCGCGACGGCGAGGACGGCGGAGGCGCGTCCGCCATGCGCGACGGTCGGATCGAGGGCGGCGTTGGCGGGCAGATTCCAGTTGACCGTCCCGTCCTCGAAGCCGGGGTTCGCGAGTTCGACGGGGCGGTTGTGGATGCGCGGCACGCCGGCGGTTGCCGCCGGCGTCGCCGTCGCGCCGACAAGGAACGTCGCAAACGCGACAAGCGGGAACAGCGTCTTTTTCATGGTGGTCATTCTGGCATACTCTGGGACGGGGGGACGGAGACTACTTTCCGCAGACGGCGCGGAAGACGGGGAGGGCGGCGTCCGCCCAGATGCGGTAGCCGGCTTCGCGCGGATGGAGGAAGTCGGGCATGAGGTCCTTCGAGATCGTGCCGTCGCCCTGGACGAGCCTGTCCGTGAAGTCGAGCCACAGGATGTTCTCGCCGTCGGCGTAGGGCTTGATGAGCGCGTTGACGGCGGCGTTGTTGCGGCGCTTCGCGTCGTCGGGCCGCTCGCCGCGCGGGAAGACGGGGAGGAGGAGGATCTTCGCCTGGGGCTGCTTCGCGCGGATGTCCGCAAGGAGCGTCCGGATGCCGCGCGCGGTGTCCTCCGGCTTGTCGCCGTAGTTGTTGTTCGTGCCGATCATGAGCATGACGAGCTTCGTGCGGTAGCCGGTGAGTTCGCCGTTCCGCACGCGCCAGATGTTGTGCTGCACGCGGTCGCCGCCGATGCCGAGGGGGAGGATGCGGTAGGTCTTGCGCAGCTCCGCGAGGACGTTCCGCCCGTTGCCCTCCCAGCCGGCGGTGATCGAGTCGCCGAGGAAGACGAGGTCGTACTCGGCCGGCCCCTCGGCAATCGCGCGGCGGTGGCGCCGGAGGGCGTGGAACCACATCTCGGGATCCCCCCACCAGCGTTCGCACTGGAAGCCGATGAGGGAGGTCGAGCGGGCGGGGGCGGGAAGATCCGTCTGCGGCGGTTCAGGGGCGGGGGCGGGAGAGGGCGGACAGGGACGCGCCGCGTCGCCCGCGCAGGCGTATTCGATGAACGGCAGGATGCCGGCGGCCCACGTCTCGTAGCCGGAGGCGGCGGGATGGAGGCGGTCGGGGAACGTCTCGGCGGGCAGGGTGCCGTCCGACGCGAGGAAGCGGGCCGTGAAGTCGCACCAGAGAACCGCCTTGCCGTCCGCGAACTTCCGGATCTCGTGGTTCACCACGTCGTTGCGCACGCGGCAGGGATCCTGCGCCGTCGCGCCGCGCGGGAAGATGGGGCAGAGGACGATCTTCGCGCCGGGCTGCTTCGCGCGGATCTTGTCGAGCACCGCGCGCACGCCGATGATCGTGTCGGCGGGCGGCTCCTTCTCGAAGGGCCAGTGCCCCGTGTTGTTCGTGCCGATCATCAGGACGACCGCCTTCGCCTCGTAACCGTCGAGTTCGCCGTGGTCGAGCCGCCACAGGACGTGTTCCGTGCGGTCCGCGCTGTAGCCGAGGTTGAGCGCGTGGTAGGGCGCGCCGGCGAAGCACTTCTCCCACTGCGCGCGCCCGTTGCCCTCCCAGAAGTGCGTGATCGAGTCGCCGATGAAGACGACGCGCGAACCGCCCGCCTTCACGCGCTCCAGCTTCTGCGCGTGGCGCTTCATCCACCAGCTGTTCGTGTCCGCGTTCTGCGGCACGGGCGTGACCGCACGGATGTCCGCCCCGGCGACGGCCGCGACGGCAAGGGCCAGCATCAAAACCAGTTTCTTCATTTTCTCACTCTCCTCCAGTAGATCGACGTCCGCACGCCCCGCGCGCAGCACGAAAGTCCTTGAGGACCCTTATTATAACACAGTCCCCGGAAATCGGGTGGTCGGGTGGTGCGGCAGAAGGAGATGGTGAATCCGAATCGTTGTTGCGGGCGCGGAACGAATGGAGTAAAATACGGGTGAAAGGAACAACAGACATGAGTGACAGGTTTCTCATCCGCTGCAAGCCGCAGCAGGGCTACAACAAGATCTTCGACGTGGGCGAGCGCAAGATGAAACTGACGAAGTTCGGCGTCGTCAAGCTCGCGGCGGGCACGGCCTACTCGGACAACACGGGCGACATGGAGGTGGCGCTCGTCCTCATCGGCGGCAACTTCAAGGCGCACGGCGACGGCTGGGCGTTCGAGGTCGCCGACGGCCGCACGAGCCCCTTCACGGGCAAGCCCCACTGCCTCTACCTGCCCCGCCGCACGGCCTACACGCTGGAGGCGACGACGGACGTCGAATTCGCCTACAACGGCTCGCCCGCCACGCGCGACACCGCGAAGCCCACCCTCATCAAGCCCGCCGACACGCGCCACATCGAGCTCGGCAAGGACAACTGGACGCGCACGAGCGAGATCATCCTCGACGAGACGTTCGACAGCGAGCACTTCTACATCGGCGAGGGCATGATTCCGAGCGGCAACTGGAGCGGCTACCCGAGCCACCGCCACGACGTGAACAACCCGCCCGCCGAACTGGACATGGAGGAGACCTACTTCTACCTCTTCGATCCCGTCCAGGGCTTCGGCTTCCAGAGCATCTACACGCCGGACGGCGCCCTCAACGAAGCCTACCGCGTGCAGGACCACGACACCGTCGCGATCGCGGAGGGCTACCATCCCCTCGTCGGCGCCCCCGGCTACCAGATGTACTACCTCTGGACGATGGCGGGCAGCCAGGGACGCGGCCTCATCTCCTCGATGGACCCCGCCCACGCCTGGGTCAAGCAGGCGTAGCCGGCTTTGCCGACGTGGAGCCGCCCCCGCTTCCGCCGCGTTCAGGAAAGGCGCGACTTGAAGTCGTCGTACCCGAACCTGCGGAGGGTGCGGAGGCGGCCCGACCGGGTCTTCAGCACAATCGCGGGAAGCGGCATGCCGTTGAAGGTGTTGTTCTTCACCATCGAGTAGATTGCCATGTCCTCGAAGACCAGCCGGTCGCCCGCACGCAGCGGCGCGTCGAAGGAGTAGTCGCCAATGATGTCGCCCGCCAGGCAGGTCGGCCCGCCCAGGCGGTAGGTGAACGGCCTTTCGCCCGGCTGGCCGGACCCGGCGACGCGCGGGCGATACGGCATCTCGATCACGTCCGGCATGTGGCATTCGGCGCTCGTGTCGAGGATGGCGAACGGACGCCCCCAGTCGTTCACCTCCAGGACGGAGGCGACAAGCGTCCCGGCATCGAGCGCGACGGCCTCCCCGGGTTCGAGGTAGACGACGAGATCCGGCCAACGGCGGCGGAACGCCCGCAGCGTCCGGACGAGAAGCGGCACGTCGTAGCCTTTCCGCGTGATATGGTGCCCGCCGCCGAAGTTGACCCAGCGAAGACGCGGCAGGAATTCGCCGAACGCCGCCTCGAACCGTTCAAGCACGCGCGCGAAGACGTCCGCCCCCTGCTCGCAGAGCGCGTGGAAGTGGAGGCCTTCGACGGCCGCGACCGTCTCAGCCGTCACCTGCGCACGCGGCGTGCCGAGACGCGAGTCCGGCGCGCACGGGTTGTAGATTTCATGTTCGACCTCGCTGTAAAGCGGGTTGACGCGGAGGCCCGGCGACGCGCCCGCCCGCCGCGCGCGCGCGGCGAACCGCGCGACCTGCGCCGGCGAGTTGAAGACGATGTGGTCGCACATCCTGACGACCTGCCGGAAGTCCGATTCGGTGAACGCGGGGTTGTAGACGTGGTTCTCGCGGTTCGGCATCGTCTCCGCCGCGAGGCGTGCCTCGAAGAGACCGCTCGCCGTCGTGCCGTCCAGATGCTCCGCGATCAGCGGATAGGTCTTCCACGCCGCGAACGCCTTCTGGGCGAGCAGGATCCTGACCCCCGCGGCCTTGCGCACGCGGGCGAGGAGGCGGCAGTTGCGCACGAGCGCCGCCTCGTCGAGGAGATAGAAGGGCGTCCTCAATCGACCTTCACCGGGTTGAAGTTCTCCTGCCACGGCAGCCCCTGCTTCGGCAGTTCGGCCATGAACGGATCGGGGTCGAACTCCTCGCACGTGTAGACGCCCGGCTTCCGCCAGTTCCCCTGGAGGAACATCTTCGCGCCGATCATCGCCGGCACGCCCGTCGTGTAGCTGATGGCCTGGGAGCCGACCTCGCGGTAGCATTCCTGGTGGTCGCAGACGTTGTAGACGTAGTAGTCGACCGTCTTGCCGTCCTTGAGGCCGTGGAAGATGCAGCCGATGTTCGTCTTGCCCTTCGTGCGCGGGCCGAGGGACGCGGGGTCGGGCAGAAGCGCCTTCAGGAACTCGATCGGGACGATCTTCTGGCCCTTGAAGTCGATGGGGTCGATGCGCGTGAGGCCGACGTTCTCCAGGCACTTCAGGTGCGTCAGATAGCTCTGCCCGAACGTCATGAAGAAGCGGATGCGCCGGATGCCCTTCAGATGCAGGGCAAGGGACTCGATCTCCTCGTGGTGGAGAAGGTACATGTCCTTCTCGCCGACCTGGTCGAAGTTGTACACGCGCTTGATTGCCATCGGCTCGGTCTCGACCCAATGTCCATCCTCCCAATAGCGGCCCTTCGCGGTGACTTCGCGGATGTTGATCTCGGGATTGAAGTTCGTCGCGAACGGATAGCCGTGGTCGCCGCCGTTGCAGTCGAGGATGTCGAGCGTCTCGATGGTGTCGAAATGGTGCTTCTGGGCATACGCCGAGAAGACCTGCGTCACGCCGGGGTCGAATCCGCATCCGAGGATCGCCGTCAAACCCGCCTTCGCGAAGCGTTCGCGGTACGCCCACTGCCACGCATACTCGAAGTGCGCCGTGTCCGGCGGCTCGTAGTTCGCCGTGTCGAGATAGGAGGCCCCCGCCGCGAGGCAGGCGTCCATGATCGCGAGATCCTGGTAGGGAAGCGCGATGTTCATCACGAGGTCGGGTTTGTAGTCCCGCACGAGGGCCGTCAGGCGCGGCACGTCCATCGCGTCGATCTGCGCCGTCGCGACGCGCGTCGCCGTGCCGCGGCTTTCACAGGCGGCCTTCACGTCCTCGCACCGCTTCTGCGTCCGCGACGCGATCAGCAGATCCGTGAACACGTCCGCATTCCTGCACATCTTGGCGGCCGCGACGGACGCGACGCCGCCCGCGCCGATCAGGAGGACTTTCGACATGGCTTTCTTTTTTCCTTTCTTGTCTTCGTTTCAGGTTTCCAGCGCCAGCAGGCATTCGCGGAGGAGCTTGCAGGCAAGGGCCGTGGACCTGCCGCTCGCGTCCAGCGCGGGGGCGAGCTCAACGAGGTCGAACGCCACCACGTTGAAGCGAGCGAACACGTCCATCAGCACGCCGCGCAGCGTCTCGAACGCGAGGCCGCCCGCCTCCGGCGTGCCCGTGCCGGGAAACTCCGCCGGGTCGAGCACGTCGAGGTCGACCGTCAGGTAGACGGGCGTCTGCGGCGGCAGGACAATGGACGGCAGGGTTTTCGCGGCGAACCGCTCCGCCCTGACGTGCCCCGCCCCCTGGAACGCGAACTCCTCCTTCGTGCCGGACCGGATGCCGAACTGGAAGATGCGCCCGTCACCCAGCAGGTCATGGCACCGCCGCATCACGCAGGCGTGGGAAAGCGGGTTGCCGAGGTAGTCCGCGCGCAGGTCGGCATGGGCGTCGAAGTGAAGGATGTGGAGATCCGGATGGCGCGCACGGGCCGCGCGCACCGCGCCGAGCGTGACGAGGTGTTCGCCGCCGAGGAGGACGGGGACCTTCCCCGCAGCGAGAATCCGCGCCGCCTCGGTTTCGATCATCTTGAGCGCGGGATCAGACGCGCCGAACGGCAGCTCCAGGTCGCCCGCGTCGTGGATGGCGCAATCCCCCAGGTCCCGGTCGAGATAGGGTGAATAGGTCTCGATGCCGAACGACTCGTGGCGAATCGCCGCCGAGCCGAAGCGCGCCCCCGGACGGTAGGAGGTGGTCGAATCGAAGGGCGCGCCGAAAAGGACGGCCCTTGCCGCGTCAAAGCCACTGTCGCATCCGATGAAGTTCACCTTCAGCCCCTCCTTCAGGCGTTCGCGGCCCTCTGCCCCAGCAGTTCGCGCACGTAGTTCGGGAGCGCGAAACCGCCGCGATGCAGGTCGGTGTTGTAGTAGCGCGTCGGGATCTTGAGCGCATTCCACGCCCGCGCGTGGAGGTCCTTGAGCGGATGGTACTTCTTCGAGGCGAAGCCAAAGAGCCAGTGTCCGGACGGATAGGACGGGATGTGCGCCTGGTAGATCATCGACAGGCCGAAGATCGTGGCGATGTGCTTGTGGGCGTTCCTCACCGACTGGGAGTGCGCGGAATAGAACGGCGACTCGTGCTGGTTGATGAGGATGCCGTCCTCCCGCAGGGCCTTCCAGCAGTTCCCGTAGAACTCGCGGGTGAACAGGCCCTCCGCCGGCCCGTACGGATCGGCGCAGTCCACGATGACGAGGTCGTACTCGTTCGCCTTGCCGCGCACGAAGCGAAGCCCCTCCTCGACGTGGATGTGGACGCGGCGGTCGCGGAACGCCGCCGCGCAGAACGGGAGGTGCGCCATCGCGAGCGTGTAGAGGTCCTTGTCGGGCTGGACGACGTCGATGCGGCCGATGGTGCGGTACTTCACGAGCTCGCGCACCGTCCCGCCGTCGCCCGCCCCGATGACAAGCACGTTCCGGACCTTCGGATGCACCGCCATCGGCACGTGCGCCAGCATCTCGTGGTAGATGAACTCGTCCTTCTCCGTGAGGAAGAGTTCGCCGTCCAGGACAAGCACGCGCCCGTATTCGGCGGTGTCGAGGATGTCGATGCGCTCGTTCTCACTCTGCCGCGAGGCGATCTGCCCCATCGCCTTCATCGAGAAACGCACGTCCTTCGTGTGCTGGTCCGTATACCAAAGCTCCATTTCGCTCACCTCACGACGTTGATGCGGTTGATCTTCATGTCGGCGGGGCCCGTCATGAAACACCCCTTCGACTTGGCGTAGAGCACGTAGTCCAGCACCTCCCGCGTAATCCGCTCGCCCGGCGCGAGAATCGGGATGCCCGGCGGATAGCACATCACGAACTCCGCCGCGACATACCCCTCGGACTTCGCGATCGGCACGGGCCGCTTCTGCGCGTAGAACGCGGCCTGCGGCGACATCTCGACCTGCGGCTCGACATATTCGTGGTCGAAGAGCCCGGCGGGGGACTTCGCGTGCAGCCGCCGGATCTCGGAAAGGGCCGAGATCAGGCGTTCGATGTCGAGCGGGCGGTCTCCCGACGAGAGGATGCAGAGGATGTTGCCCACGTCCCCGAACTCGATCTGGATGCCGTAGTCGTCGCGCAGAAGGTCGTAGACCTCAATGCCCGCAAGGCCGATCTCCCGCGTGTGGACGGAAAGCTTCGTCGTGTCGAACGCGCACACGGAATCGCCGTTGACGAGTTCGGGGCCGAACGCATGGTAGCCACCGAGGTCGTTGACCTCCCCCCGCGCGTAGTCCGCCATCTGGATCGTCTTCTCGAACATCGCCCGTCCGTTCTGGTGGAGGTTCCGCCGCGCCAGGTCGAGCGAGGCGATCAGCAGGTAGGAGGCCGAGGTCGTCTGCGTCAGGTTGATCACCTGCCGGATGTAGTCGGGATCGACGGGACGGCGCGTCAGGAGGACCGACGACTGCGTGAGCGAGCCGCCCGTCTTGTGGATCGAGCACGCCGCCATGTCCGCCCCCGCCGCCATCGCCGAGACGGGGAGCTTGTCCGAGAAATAGAAGTGCGTCCCGTGCGCCTCGTCCACCAGCACGAGCATGTTGTGCGCATGGGCGAGCGCGACGATGGAGCGCAGGTCCGAGCAGATCCCGTAGTAGGTCGGATTGTTGACGAAGACGGCCTTCGCGTCCGGATTGGCCGAAATCGCCGCCTCGACGTCCGCAAGCCGCATCCCCAGCGGAATGCCGAGCTCGGGATTCACCTGCGGGTTCACGTACACGGGAACCGCCCCGTTCACGACGAGCGCGTTGATCGCCGAGCGGTGTACGTTGCGCGGCAGGATGATCTTCTGCCCGGCCTGGATGGATGCGAAGATCATCGTCTGCACGGCGGCCGTCGTGCCGTTCACGATGAAGAATGCGTTGTCCGCGCCGAACGCCTTCGCCGCCAGCGCCTGCGCGTCCTTGATGACCGACACGGGGTGCGCGAGATTGTCGAGCGGCTTCATGGAGTTGACGTCAAGCGACATCAGCTTGGCGCCGAAATACTCGTTCAGCGCCGGATTCATGCGCCCGCCCTTGTGGCCGGGCACGTCGAAATGCGCCAGGCGGTTGACCCGCTGTTCTTCCAGAGCCTTGGCAACAGGCGTATCCAGCTGATTGAGAGACTTCATCGTCATCCCTCCACCATTGAGAGAACCCTTGGCCGACGGATGGTCCCGGGGGGACTGCTCCCGGTACCGCCGCTCCGCCGCCTGCTTCGGCTTTAGAACGGCGCAGATTGTACCATATCACCCTTCGCCCCGCAAGGGGGAGAATGGCGGTGCATGTCAGCCGACACGCCACATCCTGAGCGGTTCGACCGGCAGCCCCATGATGTTCTCATAGCTGCCGGTGTAGGACGCCACCACAAGCGCGCCGCATGCATCGATGTCGTACGCGCCCGCGCGGTCAACCGGTCGAACGCGGGCGACGTAGTCTTCAATGTCCGCCTCCGACAGGACGCGGAACGTCACGTCGGAACGTTCGCACGCCGTGCGGACGACGCCGGCGGCATCCCGGTAGGCGACGCCCGTGAAGACCGCGTGCGTCTGCCCCGAGAGTTCCCGCAGGAAGGCCTTCGCCTCGGCGAGGTCTGCGGGCTTGCCGTAGATCCTCCCCCTGAACCACACGATCGTGTCCGCCGCGAGGGCGGGCGAGCGGGGACAGGCCCGCAGCTTGCCAAGGGCGTTCTCCCGGACGGTCCGCTCGGGATCGTGCGGAAACGAGACTTCGGGCGCATGCGTCGGGAGAACCTCAAACGGCACGCCCAACGCCTCAAGGATGCGCGCCCGGCGCGGCGACTGCGAGGCAAGCGTCAACGGCATCGTCGATCTCCTTTGGAATCAGAATGGGCAGTGCATGCTCCGCCCCCGGCACTCCCGTCACATGCGCCTGCGGAAAGACCGTCTTCAGGTACGCGGCATTCTCCGGCCGCACGATTCCGTCCCGCTCGCTCTGGAAGAGGAAGACGGGGAATGGGGGTTGGGAGGTGGGGATTGGTGGAAATGTCCGTTCCAGGGCGGCACGGAGGTCGGTGTCGAGAAGGTACTGGAGGCCGCGTTCCAAGTTCTCGGGGACATCGACGAGATAAGGATTCGGCTTCCCCTCGGGGACCCCGAAGAAACCCTCTCCGTGGGTCAGTTCGAGTCCCTTGCGCAAGGCCGCAAGGCGCCGCGCGTTCAGCCCCTTCCAGTCCGTCTCAGGTTCCTCCATCATGCGCGGCGTCGCGGCGAGGAGGACAAGCCCCGCGATGCGGTCCGGGTAACGGCACGCAAGCCGTAGTGCCGTGCTTCCGCCCATCGACCAGCCGACGAGGAGATGCCTGGTCTTCCGGGCCTCCCCGAACGCGCGCTCGGGGAGGCCGTCGAGCTGGTCGACGTAGGAGAAAAGACGGCATCCCGGAATCCGGGACACGAAGGTGCAGAGATCCCACGCATGCGGCGAGGCCGCCCAGCCATTGAAGACGAACACGCGCGACGCCGCCGCACGCGCCTTCCCGAGCGCGCGCAGGCGCGACGCCAGAAACGCGATCTCGCGCCCCCTCCCGCGCTCGTAGTCGCCGTCCGCCATGTGATTAAGTGATTAAGTGGTTAAGTAGTTAAGTAGTTAAGTGGTTGAGTGGTTAAGTGGTTAAGTAGTTAAGTAAGTGGTTAAGCTGGTGATTGAGTTATCGGTCCGGCAACGAAATATGGTGATTTTTGCCGCAAAGAACACAAACACCGCAAAGGCTTTGTGAACGTTGTGTTCTTTGTGGCTTACAATATTTGATTGACGAAGGAATCGTGGTTAAGTTAAGTGGTTCAATTGTCCAGTCATGCGGACAAGAACGCCATGATCGTGGTAACCACTTAACTACTTAACCACTTAACTACTTAATCTAACTCAGCATCTCCCGCGCCTGCGCGTAGACGTTGTCGACGGTGAAGCCGAACTGTTCGGCGAGGACCTTGTAGGGGGCCGATGCGCCGAAGGTGTCGAGCGTGACGTAGCGCGTCGTCGCGGAATTGATCGCATAGCGTTCCCAGCCGAACTTCACGCCGGCCTCCACGATCACGCGCTTCGCGCAGGTTCCGGGCACGATGCTCTCGCGGTAGGCGAGCGGCTGGCGCTCGAACAGCTCGCGGCACGGCATCGAGACGACGCGCGCGCTGCGCCCCGTCTCAGCGAGGCGCTTGGCGGCCTCGATGCAGAGCGAGACCTCGCTGCCCGTCGCGATGAACAGCACGTCGGGCATCGGGCTCGCCTCCCAGATCACATAGGCGCCCTTCGCGACCTTCTCGGGCACGACGCCCTCCAGGACGGGCAGGTTCTGGCGGCTCGTGAAGATGCACGACGGACCGTCCTTGCGCTGCAGCATCGCGAGCCAGCATGCGGTCGTCTCGTTCGCGTCGGCGGGGCGGAACGTACACAGGTTCGGCGTCGTGCGCAGCATCGCGAGCTGTTCGACGGGCTCGTGCGTCGGGCCGTCCTCGCCCACGTAGAAGGAGTCGTGCGAGAACACCCACATCGACGGCAGCCCCATGAGGGCCGCGAGGCGCATCGCCGGCTTGCAGTAGTCGCTGAACACGGCGAAGGTCGCGCCGAATGCGCGGTAGCCGCCGTGGGCGACGAGGCCGTTCACGATCGCGCTCATGCCGAGTTCGCGGATACCCCAGTGGAAGTTGCGCCCGGAGAAGTCCGTGGCGGAGTTCCAGCCGAACGGCTTGAGGTTCGTCTTGTTCGAGGGTTCGAGATCGGCGGAGCCGCCCACGAGGAACGGCACCTCGGCCGCGAGGGCGCACATCACCGCGCCGCAGGCAGTGCGCGTGGCAAGGGGCTTGGAAGGGTCGAAGACCGGCAGCTTCGCCTCCAGCTTCTGCGGCAGGTAACCGTGCTGGGCCGCGTCGCGCGCGGCGGCGAGGTCGGCATGCGCGGCCGTCCAGTCGCGCAGCGCCTTCTTCCAGCGCAGGTTCATGCGGTGGCACGCCGCGCCGCGGTCCTCGAACCAGTCGTAGACGTCGCCAGGCACGTCGAAGAACTTCTCCGGGTCGAACCCGAGGTTCCGCTTGAGCCCGGCCAGCTCCTCCGCGCCAAGGGGCGCGCCGTGGACGGCGCTCGTATCCTGCTTGGTTGGGCAGCCCATGCCGATGTGCGTCTTCGCGATGATGAGCGTGGGCTGGCCGACGACCTTGAGCGCCTTGCGGAACGCGCGGTCGATGGCGTCGAAGTCGTGTCCGTCGCATTCAAGCACCTTCCAGCCGTACGCCTCGAAGCGCGTGCGCGTGTCGTCCACGAGCGCGAGGTCGGCCGTGCCCTCGATCGTGATGTTGTTCGAATCGTAGACGAGGCAGAGGCGGTCGAGCTTGAACGCACCCGCGAGCGAGCAGGCCTCGTGGGAGATGCCCTCCTCCAAGTCGCCGTCGCCGCAGAACACCCACGTGCGGTGGTCGACGACGGGCGCCTCGGCGTCCACGTTCCAGCGGGCGGCGTCCATGCGCTCGGCGATGGCCATGCCCACGGCCATCGCGATGCCCTGGCCAAGCGGACCCGTCGTCACCTCCACGCCCGGCAGCAGGCCGCGCTCGGGGTGGCCCGCGCAGCGGGAGCCGAGCTGGCGGAAGGTCTTGAGTTCGTCGAGCTTCAGGTCGCCCGCGCCGGAGAGGTGGAGGAGCGCGTAGACGAGCGACGAGCCGTGCCCGCCCGAAAAAACGAGGCGGTCGCGGTCGGGCCAGGCGACGTCCTTGGGGTCGAAGTCGAGGAATTTGAGCCAGAGGGACGTCGCAACGTCCGCCAGGCCGAGCGCCACGCCGGGGTGCCCGCTCTTCGCCTGCTCCACCATGTCCGCCGCGAGGCAGCGGATCGTGTTGGCCGCGAGTTTCAGTTGATCGTTCGTAAGCTTCATGGATTGTCCTTCCGAGATGGGTGGTGGGGCCGTTTCGCAGCCGAATGGAAAAAAAGGGACGGCAGAAGAACGGCGTTCAGGATTTGTCATTATACCACAAATCAGGGGGCGTGTAGGCTTTAGGTTTCAGGTTTCAGGTTTTAGGTTTTAGCGTTTTAGCGTTTTAGTGGCCCGGCGCGCGTACTTCGCGTGCCGGGCCACCGCATGGAACGGTGCGGGAAAGGCAAAGGCCTGAACATGGCCAATTGGTCATGTTGGCACAAGGTTGGCGAAAGATTGGGGACGTAGACTATGCGGCATGAAACACGCCCTGAAAGGTTTTGTTTTGCTGCTCGTCGCGCTGGCCGTCGTCCGGCTTGCCGTGATGGTCGTCGCGCCCGTCTTCGACCCGTCCGAGGGACGCTACGCGGCCATCTGCGCGAACATGGCGGAATCGGGCGACTTCCTCGTTCCGCGCTTCATCCACAACCGCGTCTTCCAGAGCTTCGACGGCAAGCCGCCCCTCCTCTTCCAACTGGGCGGCGCCTTCTGTACCGTCCTCGGACGACGGGAGATCGCCGTGCGCCTCCCCTCCTTCCTCGCCGCGTTGGGGCTGCTGGGCCTCCTCTTCCTCGTCCTGCGGCGGTTGCGGGATGCCGCCGCCGCGCGCGTGGCCGTCCTCGTCTGCGCCACGTCCGTCGCCTCCACGGCCACCGCCATCGCGGCGGGCGACTGGAGCCGCCGCGTCGAGGAGGAGAAGAAGGAATCGCGCGAGGTGCGTGCGCCTCGTCGTCGCCGACACGGGCTGCGGCATTTCCGCCGCCGACCTCCCCCACATCTACACGCACTTCAGGCGGGCGGACGCGAGCCGTTCTCTCCCCGGGAACGGGCTCGGACTCGCCCTCGTCAAGGCCATCGTCACGTCGTACGGCGGCCGCCTCCACTGCGACTCGGTCCCCGGCCAAGGCAGCGCCTTCACGGTCGTCCTCCCGACGGACGGGTAGGGAGGACGACCGCAGGGGGCTTAGTAGTTGGCCTGTTCCAGCTGGAAGTAGGCCTTCGGATGGTCGCAGACGGGGCACTTCTCGGGCGCCTGCGCGCTTTCGATGATCGCCCCGCAGTTCCGGCACTGCCACTTGTTCACGCCCACGCGCACCCACACCTCGCCCGTCTCGATGTTCTTGGCGAGCTTGCGGTAGCGCGCCTCGTGGTGCGCCTCGACTTCGGCGACCTTGCGGAACTTGAGGGCGATGTCGGCAAAGCCCTCGGCTTCGGCCTCCTCGGCCATGCGCCGGTACATCTCGGTCCACTCCTCATGCTCGCCGGCGGCGGCGGTGAGCAGGTTCTCCGGCGTGGAGCCGATGCCCGCGAAGAGCTTGAACCACATCTTCGCGTGCTCCTTCTCGTTCAGCGCCGTCTCCTGGAAGATGGCCGCGATCTGTTCGTAGCCGTCCTTCTTCGCCTGCGAGGCGAAGTAGTCGTACTTGTTGCGCGCCTGCGATTCACCCGCAAAGGCCGCCATCAGGTTCTGTTCCGTCTTGGATCCCTTGAGTTCCATTGCCTACCTTCTTTCTTTTTGTTTTCTGTTGGGTGGGCGCTCTGACCCACATGAAGCCGGTCTACTTCCAGAAGTCCCAGAATCCGCAGACGCCGAGCGCCACGGCGATGCCGAAGAAGACGCCCGCAATCACCTCGCGCCGCGTGTGGCCGAGGCGTTCGCGCAGACGGGCGGCCTCGAAGCGTTCGGAGGCGTCGAGGCGGGCGGCGATGCGGTTCAGGAGCCGGGCGTGTTCGCCCGCCGCGCGCCGGATCGAAACGGCGTCCGCCATCGTGATCGTCCCGAGTCCCACGGCGATCATCGCATCCGGCGCGTCGAAGCCCTCCGTGAGCCCCACCGCCACCGCGAGCGCCGTCACGAGCGCGGAATGGGCGCTCGGCATGCCGCCCGGCTCGACGAGCCCGCGCAGGTCGAGGCGGCGGGTGCGCACCCACCCCGTCAGAACCTTGACCGTCTGCGCGAGACCGCCCGCGAGGAAGGCCGAGACGAACCAGGGGTGGCGGATGATCTCAAGCGCGTTGAGATGGCTCCACCCCTTGATGATACCCGCCGCGAGCGTCATCGCGCATCCCTCAGCCCTCGACGGGAACGATCTTCACCTTCCCGTGCTTTCGCACGTCGTCCGGCGTCAGCGCGTCGAGCGCGTCCAGGAACGCGGGCATGAACGAGCCGGGGCCCTTCGCGGCCGCCGCCGCGCGCTCGCCCGCGAGCGCCACGGTGAGCGCCGTCGCGAGCGCGCCTTCCCAGCGC